>NZ_JBNGCJ010000391.1:0-6778 GCF_049974785.1 Vibrio genomosp. F10 str. 9ZD137 | reverse complement strand
TCACCGGCGAGTACAGAAAGGCTGATCAGAAATGACGAGGTCTTCTTCCTTTCCAACTTGGTATTTTTACGCGCCTATTTTCTTCTGAATATATCTCTGTTTTTGACGTTAATCACATCATAAATGGCCATGTTAACTAACCTATATTGTTCCTTAAACAAGGAGGGTCTACTTACTTATCACCCTCACCTAAGTTGGTTTGTTATTTTTTAATGTGACTCTTATCTGGTTTTTTTACCTGCCTTGACTGCCTATGGTGGTTGATGTTTCTGTTTTGTTAATTCTAAATCGTATATTATTCTTGGTGAATTATTCAGTGTCGTGTTTTTATGATCTGCGGATTTGAGATGAGCTTTTAGCGTATAGTGCTGATATGTTCAGTGCTGGTGCGGTATGCACTAAATTGGTATTACCAATATTAAATGCAGTTTATCCGCATAACTATCTACACACATTGCTTCTTATCTGCACAGTATCGACTTTTTATCCTCTATTTGTTGCTTTTCTGTGAGTTTTTTGCCAAATTGATGCCCTTGTTAATTGTCAGAATAATATACTGACAAGAATGGATTCAATTTGTATCAGTATGTTTGCGCGTAATACTGGTATCAGACAGGGCAGAAAACTGTCAAAGCAGTAGAGGTCTGATAAATGTCGCTATTAGAAGTTAAAAACCTTCGTATTGAGTACCCATCTCGTCATGGGGTGCACGCTGCGGTTAAATCACTTTCGTTCAGTATTGAGCGAGGCGAGATTGTGGGTGTTGTTGGTGAATCTGGAGCCGGTAAATCAACCGTAGGTAATGCCGTTATTGATCTGCTTAGCCCTCCAGGCTTGATCGCTGATGGAGAGGTGTTTTTAGATGGAGAAAAGGTTTCAGGCCTGACTCCCGAGGAGATGCGAAAAGTTCGCGGGTCGAAGATTGGTTTTATCTTCCAAGATCCTATGACCTCACTCAATCCTTTGTTTACGGTTGAGCATCAGCTAACCGAAACCATTCATGCCAATATGAAAGTAACAGATGAAGAAGCGTATCGACGTGCTTTGTCTCTTATGAATCAAGTGGGTATTCCGCAGCCAGAAAACCGCTTGAAGCAATATCCTCACCAGTTCTCTGGTGGTATGCGTCAGCGAGTGGTGATTGCGATCGCTTTAGCGGGTGAGCCGGATTTAATCATTGCCGATGAGCCGACAACGGCACTGGATGTTTCCATCCAAGATCAGATTCTCACTCTTATTCGCGATCTTTGTATTGAGAAAAATGTAGGCTGTATGTTGGTAACACACGACATGGGCGTGGTTTCTAACGTGACGGATCGTGTTGCGGTTATGTACCGTGGGGACTTGGTTGAGTTTGGGCCAACGGATAAAGTGCTGGGTAATCCTGATCACTCGTATACGCGAAGCCTTATTTCTGCAGTTCCTCGTTCGGATAGAAAGCTCGATCGCTTCCCACTGGTCAGTTACATCGAAGAAGCCCATGAAATGGCGCCGCTTGATGTGAAAAACCACTGGTTGGGTCAAAGCCAGGATCACCGTGACTACACGGGCTCCTTATTGAGCGTTGAAAACGTTAACTTACGCTTTGTGACGAAAGATTCGTTATTTGAAAGTCGTCGTGAGTTTGTACAGGCATCAAACAACGTGAGCTTTGATGTTATAGAGGGTGAAACCTTTGGATTGGTGGGCGAGTCTGGTTCAGGTAAGTCGACAATTGCACGTGTTATTGCCGGTCTATACGCACCAAATTCAGGCAAGGTATCGTTTGAAGGCATAGACTTAACCGCGCTGAAATCTGAGAAAGAGCGTCGTCCTCTTCGTCGTCAAATGCAGATGGTGTTCCAAAACCCATACACCTCAATGAACCCACGTATGAGAGTGTTTGACATCATTGCAGAGCCTATTCGTTTCCATAAATTGACTCGTAACGAAGCCGAAACTCGTCAGATTGTTCATGATCTCCTCGATCATGTTGGTTTAGGCCAGATGGCGGGTGTGAAGTACCCACATGAATTTTCGGGCGGTCAGCGTCAGCGTATTTCTATCGCTCGTGCACTGGCGACTCGTCCTCGTTTACTTATTTGTGATGAACCCACTTCTGCATTGGATGTGTCCGTTCAAGCTCAAATTCTAAACCTGCTGAAAGACCTGCAAGATGAGTTAAATCTCACCATGCTGTTTATCAGCCATGATTTACCGGTAATTCGCCAGATGTGTGATCGCGTTGGTGTGATGCAAATGGGTAAATTATTAGAAGTGGCACCAACAGAGCAGCTGTTTAACAGCCCTCAGCATGAATACAGTAAGCACCTCATTTCCTTAATGCCTGAATTTACAGGTTTAAGAGAAGACGCTAAAACGGCATAAGTCGTTTCGAATGCCTTATGAGTGGATACACATCACTCATTGGTATCGAAGAACCAAGTTTGTTTGAACATAACAAGCTCACTTGGACACAAATAGCAGATGCAAACACAACAACAGGGAATGTGATTCCCGCATAAGGAGTTATGCAATGAAAACCATGAAAAGCAAACTAGTCGTCGCAATGATGGCTGCTGGTCTTAGCCTTAGCGCTATGGCTGCAGATATTACAGTTGCGTATGACGCCGATCCAGTATCATTGGATCCGCAAGAGCAACTGTCTGGCGGCACAATGCAACTGTCTCACATGGTGTTTGATCCACTAGTACGCTTTAACCAAAATATGGAATTTGAGCCACGTTTGGCTGAGTCTTGGGATCGTGTTGATAACGAAACCATGCGCTTTAACCTTCGTAAAGGTGTGAAATTTCACTCGGGTAACGATCTGACGGCTGATGACGTAGTTTGGACATTCCAACGCCTTAAAGCTTCTCCAGACTTTAAAGGTATCTTTGCACCGCTTTTATCGGTGACAAAAGTAGATGATTTCACTGTTGAAGTGAAAACAGATGGTACCTACCCTCTGATTGAAAACGTTGCAACTTACATCTTCCCAATGGACAGCAAGTTCTACACGGGTACGACAGCTGACGGTAAAGACAAAGCTGAGCTTGTGAAGCACGGCAGTTCATTTGCATCGACTAACCTTTCTGGTACTGGCCCATTTGTTGTAAAAACACGTGAGCAAGGCGTACAAGTTGAATTTGAACGCTTTGACGGCTACTGGGATACACAATCTCCAGGTAACGTAGATAACATTAAACTTGTTCCTATCAAAGAAGACGCGACGCGTGTTGCTGCTTTATTGTCGGGCGGTGTTGATATGATTGCTCCTGTTGCGCCAAATGATTACAAGCGTATTCAAGATGCGGATAACGTTGAACTGTTCACTATGCCTGGTACGCGTGTTATCACATTCCAAATGAACCAGAACAGCAACCCTGCATTGAAAGACGTTCGTGTTCGTCAAGCGATTGTGTATGCGACTAACAATGAAGGTATCGCTAAGAAAGTCATGAAAGGCGCTGCGACGGCTGCTGGTCAGCAAAGCCCTGTTGGTTTCTCAGGCCACAATGAAGCACTAGTGCCTCGTTACGACCTTAAGAAAGCCAAAGCTCTGATGAAAGAAGCGGGTTACGAAAATGGTTTCTCATTATCAATGATGGCACCAAACAACCGTTACGTGAACGATGACAAGATTGCTCAAGCAACAGCGGCAATGCTGTCTAAAATCGGCATCAAAGTTGATTTGAAAACCATGCCTAAAGCGCAATACTGGCCTGAGTTTGATAAGTGTGCAGCAGACATGATGATGATCGGCTGGCACCCAGATACAGAAGATTCAGGTAACTTTACTGAATTCTTGGCAATGACGCGTAACGCTGATACAGGTAAAGGCCAGTATAACTGTGGTCATTACTCAAATGCAGAAGTTGATGCATTGGTAGAAGCTTCAAACAAAGAAACTGATTTAGCAAAACGTGGCGTTATGCTGAAGAAAGTGGAAGAAATATTGTACAACGAAGCAGCGTTCGTTCCTCTACACTGGCAAGATCCGTCATGGGCTGCTCAGAAAAATGTAGAAATTGGTCCTATCATCAATGGCATGAACTTCCCTTACTTTGGCGACCTAGTTGTTAAGTAATTGAAGATGTCAGCACCCAATCTGTGTCGATAAAGACACTGGTTGGGCGCTGATTATTATTTGGGTGCTTAACTTTGTTTCAGTCGAGTTAGGTGCCATTTTTCAGGCTGAAATCTTTCATTTTTTGAAAGTCATGGAAAGTTATTAAAGGGGCAAGGGATGTTTACGTTTCTGGTCAAGCGCCTGTTTCAGGCACTGATAGTGATGTTTGTGATCAGTTTAGTGGCGTTTGCCATCCAAGATAATTTGGGTGATCCGTTACGCGAACTTGTTGGGCAGTCGGTTTCCGAAGCTGAGCGTCAAGTTATGCGCGACGAGCTAGGTCTGAATGATCCCTTCATTACAAAATACACGCGCTTTATTAGCGCCGCCTTACAAGGTGACTTAGGTACATCTTACTTCTTCAAGCGACCAGCGGTTGATGTCATTTTAGACAAGTTGGTTGCCACATTAGAGCTCGTCTTTGGTGCGTCTCTAATCATTGTCTTTTGCTCTATTCCTTTGGGTGTGTATTCCGCCATTCACCCGAAAAGTGTGTTTACTAAAGCGGTCATGGCATTCAGTAGTATTGGTATATCCGTTCCTGTTTTCCTTACTGCGATCATGTTGATGTATGTATTTTCGATTGAACTTGGTTGGTTACCTTCTTACGGGCGAGGCGAAACCGCGAATGTCCTGGGTTGGGAATCGGGTTTCTTTACTGTTGATGGCCTTCGCCATTTAGTACTGCCATGCGTTTCTCTAGCATCGATCATGTTGCCATTGTTCATTCGATTAGTTCGCTCTGAAATGCTTGAAGTACTGAGCTCTGAATACATTAAGTTTGGTAAAGCTAAAGGCTTAGCCCTAAATAAAATTTACTACCAGCACGCGTTGAAAAACACCATGTTACCGGTATTGACCGTGGGTGGTGTTCAAATCGGTACTATGGTGGCTTACACCATTTTGACTGAAACCGTATTCCAATGGCCAGGCACAGGCTTTTTATTCTTAGAAGCCATCAACCGTGTTGATACACCACTTATTACCGCTTACGTTATTTTCGTTGGGCTAATATTTGTTGTGACTAATACAATCGTAGACTTGCTCTATGGCGTGATTAACCCAACTGTAAACTTAACGGGCAAGGGGTCTTAAAGATGAATGAAGTAGCCGCAGCTCCGAGTCGTTGGGAGCGTTTTAAAAATTCAGACATTGTTTACTATTTCTTGCGTGACAAAGTTGCCATGACGAGCTTTAGTATCTTTATGGTGTTCTTGGTGCTTGCGTTGGCCGCACCAATTCTATCGCCTACCGATCCTTATGATCTCTCTTCCATCGACATTATGGATTCAGAGCTTCCACCTTCTTGGATGGAAGATGGGGATGAGCGTTTTGCATTGGGAACCGATGAGCAAGGCCGTGATATTTTATCGACCATCCTATACGGTTCACGTCTATCGTTGACCATTGGCTTTTTAGCCGTGGGCTTACAACTGACGTTAGGTATCATTATTGGTTTGTCAGCGGGTTACTTTGGTGGCCGTATTGATAACTTTTTGATGCGTTTTGCTGATGTTCAGCTCTCTTTTTCAACCATGATGGTTGCCATCATTGTATCCGCGATTTTCAAAGCAAGCTTTGGTAGTGACTTCTATAGTCAATATGCGGTAGTGATGCTAGTGGTGATTATCGGTGTGGCTGAGTGGCCACAATATGCCCGAACCATTCGTGCATCAGTATTAGCGGAAAAGAAGAAAGAGTATGTCGAAGCAGCACGCGTGATGGGCTTTAAAGCGCCACGCATCATGTTCCGTCATATCTTACCGAACTGTTTATCGCCGATTTTAGTTATATCAACGGTTCAAATAGCGAATGCCATTATGTCTGAGGCGGCGCTGTCGTTCCTAGGGCTTGGCCTTCCTGTTGATCAGCCGTCACTCGGTGCATTAATCAGTATCGGTTTTAACTACATCTTCTCGGGTGCTTGGTGGATTACAGCTTTCCCTGGTTTGGTCCTTATTACGCTTGTTTTGGTGATTAACCTATTGGGTGACTGGTTACGTGATGTATTCAACCCTAAAATCTACAAAGGGTGATCAGAGACGATTGATTTTTTTCCGAAAATCTAACTAAACTAGAGCCGTAAGATATTACGGCTCTTTTTTTGCATTCAATTTAAGCTATTCCAGCCCCAACGAGCCAATCAAGGCACGACGATTTAAGGTTAATAGAAGTATGGATACGACGTTAGTAATCAAACCTAGAATGCTCGGATTGAAACTCCTAAGCATGGCCGTCATGGCGTTTCCATTGGTATCGCATTCTGTGTCGGCGGAAGAATTTTTATGTGATGCGACGCAAGCCTCGACGAATGAACTACCTGTTTTGGATAAGAGCTGCCCTATCGGAAAAGGGTTATGGGGCAATCAAAAACCGAAAGGAGCTCAATCGAGTTATTGGATTCAGTGTGGTGTGCTATCAAAACCTCTTTCATTAGCGAAAGCCAAAAGTATTTATCAACATATCTCAACCGATGTTTGGTCAAAGCCTGAAGATAAAGGATATCGCTGTCTTATCGGGCCTTATGATGACTTTTCAAACGCGCGGACAGAGCTTGCGAAAGTGAAGACGGAGCCTGAGTACAAAGAAGCGTTTATTCGCGAGGTGACTAAATCTAAGCAAGCAAGTAACACCAAGCCAAGTAAAGACACACAAACAAACCCTGCA
>NZ_JBNGCJ010000390.1:0-6352 GCF_049974785.1 Vibrio genomosp. F10 str. 9ZD137 | reverse complement strand
CGGTATCGGCTTTCCGCCATTCCTTGGTGGCCCGTTCCGTTACATCGATAAACTGGGCGTTAAGACGGTAGTGGAAATGCTTAACCAACATGCGGAAAGATACGGGAATCGTTTTGCGCCATGTGATGGGTTATTGACCCGAGCAGAAATCGGTGAATCCTTCTACTCTGACGCTAAAAAATCACAAGACGAACCGCAAGGCGATAACGCCGAGTAGTCTCGAACGGGGTAGCGGTGTTAGGCCGTGACCCTCTATATCCCTCGTTATATCAGGGCTTTGCTATAAAAAAGGCGAACATTTAGTGTTCGCCTTTTTCATTATTGAGAGCTATTATCAATAACGTATTAGCGTAACTTATCTAAAATGATGAAAATAGAAGGACGTAAAATGGATGCTCTTGATTTATTGCTCAATCGTCGCTCGATAGCAAAGTTGTCAGCGCCGGCTCCTGAAGGGGTAGCATTAGAGAATATTATTAAGGCTGGATTACGAGCGCCAGATCACGCCGCGTTGACCCCTTGGCATTTTGTGATTGCACAAGGTACGGGGTTAAACAAACTTGCTGCGATATTAGAACAGTCGGCAATTAATGCGGGTAGAGAGGAAGCGGTGGTAGAGAAAGCCAAGAAGGCGCCTTTTCGAGCACCGATGGTGATCACCGTGATTGCGAAAATTACACCTCATGAAAAAGTCCCCGCGGTAGAGCAAGTGATCTCGGCAGGATGTGCGGCTCATGCCATGCAAATGGCAGCAGTAGCGCAAGGCTTTCAAGGCTTCTGGCGTTCAGGGAAATGGATGTTCGACGCTGAGGTGAGAAAAGCGTTAGGTGCTAGCGAACAAGATGAAATTGTTGGCTTTTTGTATCTTGGAACACCGGGCTGCACACCAATGAAAGTGCCAGAAAGAGAGTTGTCGAAATTCGTATCGTTCTTGTAATTCGGCTAAGCCACGTATGCATGAACGAAAAAGCGAGAGCCATGAACTCTCGCTTTTTTATTACCTATGCATTACCTATGTATTTCCTAATTTCTGATTTTTATTCTTTGGTGCGTTTCTATCGCTCATCGCTTTATTTTGGTAGCGAGTACTCGATAACAAAATCAATAAATAGGCGTACTTTTTCAGGCTGATGCGCTTTGTGGTTATAAAGCATATAGATATCTCTAGGGTTGGCACTCCAATCACTGAGAACCCTGACCAACTCACCATTCTCAATATATTCTTTTAGCATCACATCGGGCATAAGCGTGATGCCTAAACCGTCAGAGCAGGCCGTTCTGACAATATTGAGAGTACTGGCACTAAAACGGCCTTTTTCATTATTAACTACCGTTTCACCAGAGAGGTTAGACAACTGCCAACGAATAAGCGGATGACCCTTTAATAATGCATGATCACTGAGCTCTTCCGCATGTTTTGGTTCTGGTACCGACGCCAAGTATTCAGGGCTAGCCACCAATATATCTTTGACTTCGCTAATTTTCCGCGCGATGAGGCTAGAGTCTCGTTGTGGCCCGACTCGAAAGATCACGTCCCACTCGGTTGGATCTAGCTCATCGGCATGGTTGCTCATCGCCAACTCGATATTGATGTCTGGGTATCGTTTCATGAATGCGTTTAACATCGGCATCATCAAACGCTTTGTTAGGTTAGAAGGCGCAGAAAGCTTTATCTTACCAGCCGCCCCTCGGCACTCATCGGACAGTTCTTCGGTCATCGAGGTGAGTCGCTGTAATAACGGCCCACACTCATTGAAGAAACGTTCACCTGCTTCGGTTAAGGAAAGTTTACGCGCATGGCGGTTCAGCAATCGAAGATTTAGGGATTCTTCCAAGGCTTGAATACGTCTAGTAATGGTTGCCACCGGAACTAGGGTTTTTCGAGAAGTTGCAGTGTAGCTCCCATTCTCGACAACAAGTCTAAAGAGATTTAGGTCGTCTATTTTCATTCTTACCGGTACGAATTTTACATGTCGTTACAATCTATACATTTATTAGTTGCTAAAATATGAGGCGCGTCAATAAGTCGTGATAAATGTGCCTATGTGTACATATAGTATGCAACTGAGCTAAAAAACGGAATATTTGTATAAATTAACTTTCGCGGCTATTTTTAAGAGTAAGTTTTATAGCTAACAAAAATAATAATAATAGTAATAGAAACGTTAGTGAGTTTGGATAGATGAGGTTAAATCTTATGTACAAAAGTCACAGTTCGGCTGCGGTGCATTCGGCATACTCGGCACCAGATAACAAGTTAATTTTGCTCGTTGATGACGACCCTGTGTTTCGTCGTATCGCGGGTGGGTATTTAGAGAGTCAAGGTTATGGTGTTGTAGAAGCTGAAAATGGCTTAGAAGCACTGAAAAAACTCAGATCGGATGAACCCGATCTCGTTATTAGCGATTTATCCATGCCGGTCTTAAATGGCATTGAGTTCGCAGAAGAAGTGAGCTTGGAGTATCCATCGTTACCTCTGATTGTGGTTTCCGCAACGGACGACATGGCGGATGTCGCTAAAGCGCTTAAATTTGGCATCAAAGACTTTTTGCCAAAACCCATGACCAACTTTGAGCATTTGGGCAGCGCCATTGAAAGCACTATCGAAGACAGCAGTGATCACTTGTCTGATATGCGTGACTTTGCGACCCAGTGGTTTCAGGTGGACGATGGCGGCGAAGTGCCAGAAGATCAGGAGCTGCACTGGCATTTAGAATACTTGCAAGAAAACCCAAGTGCAGCAAGAGACCTTCTTCATGCACTACTGCCAGAAAAAGACACATCACAAGGTGTCTGGAAGTGTAACTATCGGTTACTCCAATCGACAGACAGCATGCCATTAGTATTTGACTATGCGTGGTTGATGGATGGTCAATTTGTTTTCTATCTAGTTGATGCGTCGTCAAGTGAAACCCATGGTGCGGCAACGACGTTACTGGTAAGAGCGCTGTTTCATGATTATTTGAGAAATATTAAGAGTGGTCATGTTGACTTAAAAGATCTTGGGACGATTATTGAAAGAGGAATCAGTTGCTCAACCTGTGCTAACCCTGTGAATGCCATATTTGGTATTGCCGACCTAGCAGAAGGTTCGGTCACGATACTGCCCGCAGGTTTAGATGCACAGTGGTCCAATGGGTACACTTCTCAGCACATCGCTGGTGGCGTGATGTTGGGCGATAACTGCAATAAAAACTTTATGACCTCTGATCTTGCCATCAACAGTGCGTGCCAACTTTCTTTAAGTAAATTAGGTATCAGCAGCTTTGCCCTAGATATTTATCAAGGAGCAAATGCATAAGGCCCGAACAATACTTCAAGTCGAAAGAAGTGAAGTATTGTTCAAGAAAAACAATTCAAAGTGGTTAAAACACCAACAAAAACCCTAGTTTTTGTTGGTGTTTATCTCTTTTGTGATCAGTTATAGTTCGCGAACAACAAAAAACGCTCATTTATTTAGCAAAATTTCAACTTTGCGATGACCTAGAGCGACAAAGATAACCTTCACACTAGAGTAGTAAAATCATGGCAGACAATGACTTTCAAGAACCTTATAATATCTTCTACTTCCTCGGATTTATCGCCGTCTTATCCATTCCCTTGCTTCCAATGATCTTGACTTGGATTCGCGTGTTTAATGGTTACGCGGTGTTTTAGGGTTTCTTAGCGCCGTTTTTCTAAAGCGCCGTTATTTTCCATAGCATATCTATTTAGTTATTGTTGGAGTTCACCATCAATATTCGTCGTATCTTCCTCAATATTGTTGGTGGCTTGAGTTTATTTTTAGGCCTATTAGGCGTTTTACTTCCTCTTCTTCCGACCACTCCATTTATATTACTTGCCAGTGCCTGCTTTATGCGCAGCAGCCCCCGTTTTCATCAATGGCTACACAGCCATCCAACTCTAGGCCCAATACTGACCCATTGGCACCAACATCGTGGTGTCACATTGAAAGTCAAACAAAGAGGAGCGGTAATGATAGTGCTTAGCTTTTCGTTCTCTATTTGGGTCATTCCGCACGTTTGGTTAAATGCCGCGCTGTTGATATTCATGTTTGTCCTGTTAGCGTGGTTTATCCGTTTACCTGTGATAGAGTCGGTTGCTGATAATAAAGAAACCCACTAAAATTACATTGGCCTACTCATGAAGTGGGCATTTTGTTTTTTATCGCAACAGGTTGTGCTATTTGTTGCACTGTAATCAATGCTGATATGCCCAAATGAACGTACTTTTGGGTGAATTTGCCAATCGAAAGAAAGTTGAATTATGACGACCGAAACAATTTCACTGATCAAATCTAGTATCAAAAGTATTCCTGACTACCCAAAGAAAGGCATCTTATTTCGTGACGTAACCAGCCTAATGGAAGATGCACAAGCTTATCGTGCAACGATTCAGCTGTTGGTCGAAAAATATAAAGATATGGGATTCACCAAAATTGTAGGTACGGAAGCTCGTGGCTTTCTATTCGGTGCTCCTCTTGCTCTAGAGCTGGGTGTTGCGTTTGTTCCTGTGCGGAAACCAGGCAAGCTTCCTCGTGCAACCATCAGTCAATCTTACGAGCTAGAATACGGCACTGATACACTGGAAATTCACACTGACGCGATTTCTGATGGCGACAAAGTTCTGATGGTGGATGACCTACTTGCGACTGGCGGTACCATTGAAGCGACAACGATATTGATTCGTCGTTTAGGCGGTATTGTTGAACACGCTGCGTTCGTTATCAACCTACCGGAAATTGGTGGAGAGAAACGTTTAGCGGCATTGAATCTTGATGTTTATAGCATTTGCGAATTTGAAGGCCATTAATCTGGTTATTTGGAAGAATTGATGAGTTATCTTGCTTTAGCACGAAAGTGGCGACCGACTAAATTTAATGAAGTCGTAGGCCAGGCACATGTTTTAACAGCGTTAGAAAACGCGTTAACACAAAACCGTTTGCACCATGCCTATTTGCTGAGTGGCACTCGTGGCGTCGGTAAGACATCCATAGGGCGTTTGTTCGCTAAAGGGCTCAATTGCGAGACGGGCATTACAGCCACACCATGTGGTGAGTGCGATACGTGTAAAGAGATTGATGAAGGTCGATTCGTTGATTTACTAGAAATTGATGCCGCCTCACGTACTAAAGTGGAAGATACTCGTGATCTTCTTGATAACGTTCAATATAAACCCGCACGTGGACGCTTTAAGATTTATCTTATCGATGAAGTTCATATGCTTTCTCGTCACAGCTTTAACGCCTTACTCAAAACTCTTGAAGAGCCTCCTGAGTATGTGAAGTTTATATTGGCGACGACCGATCCTCAAAAGCTCCCAGTCACCATTTTATCACGCTGTTTACAGTTTCATCTGAAACCGATCAGTGTCGATACTATCCATCAGCAATTGGACCATATTCTAGCCCAAGAGAGTGTATCCTCTGAGCCAAGAGCACTCGGCATGATTTCCCATGCAGCGGATGGCAGTATGCGTGATGCGTTGAGTTTAACGGATCAAGCCATTGCGTTAGGTAATGGTCATGTAGAATCAACACTTGTTGCGCACATGCTGGGTACATTAGACACTGACCAAGCGATTCATCTGCTAGAAGCGATCAGCCATAAGCAACCTAAGATGGCGATGGACTGCATTGAAAAGTTGGCTGAAAATGGCGTCGAGTGGGATGGTTTGTTACAACAACTCGCAGCGCAGCTTCATCGGATGGCCATGTATCAAGCGTTACCAGCCACGCTTGATAAAGAGCAACCAGACGCAGAAAAAGTCGAGCTACTTTCGCAAGCTCTGAGCCCACAAGATATTCAACTGTATTACCAAATTGTTTTAAAAGGTCGCAGCGATCTTGCTCAAGCGCCGAGTGCTCGTATGGGCTTAGAAATGATTGTTTTACGCATGTTAGCGTTTCGTCCCGCGACAGTGACGGGTGCAAGCCGTATTTCAACCCAGTTGAGTGATGCACCTGTTGCCGCCCCAAATCAGCCTCAGCATTCGGCTGCAATAGATAGATCTAGCGCGCAGGCGGCTAGTTCAGCTGTGCATACAGCATCTATGCATGAAGCGACTATGCATGAAGCGACGATGAATTCAGCATCCACAACGACTGCACCGGTTATGACGAATCAACCGATTCAGCAATCCGCTGTTGAGAGTGGCATAAATAATAGTGGCCTAAATAATAGTGGCGTAAATAATAGTGGCGTGGTTGGTAGTGAATTAACACCGCCATCGTATGATCAATATGACCGCCCCTCTCATGGCTATATGCCAGAGGAAGAGGCGCCTTATGTACCTCAAGAACAGAGGGTTCATTCTAGAACTCAGCAAATGAATTCAGAGCAACCTCAAGCTG
>NZ_JBNGCJ010000389.1:0-1267 GCF_049974785.1 Vibrio genomosp. F10 str. 9ZD137 | reverse complement strand
GCCGCTTAGCAGAGCGTTAGTTGCTAATCAAAATTCGGAGACATAATGGAAACATTCTTGGTTTTACTGGCCCTATTTGTCGCTTGTACAACACTTTTTGTTCAACGACAGCATAATAGGAAAGAATTACTACCAATTATTCATACCTATTTCTCAGCAGATGCTCGCGACGAATGGTTAACTCGAGAATTTAAGTTGATTAATGACGGCAATGGCGTTGCTATCCTCAAAAAAATCACACTGCACTTAGAAAATGAAGATATTGAAATTACTCATTTCAATGATTTTTCAAAGGTAATCGAGGACAAATTGCCTCAAAGAAAAGACGTTTCAACATCATTACCTTTTTGCGTTAGTGCTTCGTCCTTTGAGGTTATGTATAGGTACACTATTCCAGTGAAGAGCATCGATGTACTGGATGGGGTATCGATCACTGTTGTTTGTGAGTCTATATATGGAGACATTGTGGAAGCAAACTCAAAGGGATTTGAAGTTCGGTCAAACAATAGAGATTTGCCTTTTGAATACATTTTTTCAAAATGTGCAGATCTCTGTTTAGTTATTGTAGAAAAAGCAACTAACAAACGCTTCAAATCTGATTCGTAAACGCGTGCCGATTTCGCTTCGCTCCATTTTGGCACACATTCACTCACAGTTTAAGCGGGCGTTAGTTGCACAGTTCAAGGATTCGATCATTTGTCAAAATTACTTTATATAAAAGCTAGTAACTTTTGGAGTGCATATTATGGTTGCGCTTTATTTGCTGGATATGTTTTCATGCAATATTGCATCGTTATGCTTTCTAGCGAACCAATAAATACCTCTTCAATAGTATCTACCATTATACAAAGTGTTTTTGCTCTTTCATGGTGTTTGTTTATATTTTATCTTGTGTACAAGACTGTAAATAATTCAGTTACAGTTACCAGTACAGGACTAAAGTTCTCACATTTAAGGTGCAACGAATATGAAGATGAGATTCCTTGGAGTTATATAGACAAAATTTCTACAGGTACTTCAAAGAATCGCCCTTGGTTTGTTAAAATCGACCTTAAACATGATTTATTAATAACAAAAAACAACTTCCTTTCATTTTTCAGTGCGTCGGCCCCCAAAAACTTTTATCTTTGGAATGTTCGTTTTCAATCTGATTCATCTAAGAAGGTAGTTGAAAGGTTGAATTACACTAGAATGAATCGAGTACGTTTAGCTAAAAAGTGCAACTAACAAGGCGTTTAAACGTAACTAAAACAGTGGGTTACGTTTC
>NZ_JBNGCJ010000388.1:0-1871 GCF_049974785.1 Vibrio genomosp. F10 str. 9ZD137 | reverse complement strand
ACCCGCTGCTATTATCATTGCAGCGCCTTCCGCCGCCCTAGGTGCTTATCTTGCGCTTTCTCTAACAGGTCTGGCTATGACACTTTACGGTCAAATCGGATTGATTCTGCTCATTGCTTTAGCCGCGAAGAATGCCATTTTGATTGTTGAGTTTGCCAAAATTCAACGTGAAGAACATGGTCTTAGCATCGAAGATGCAGCAGAGAAAGGCGGTACTATGCGTTTCCGAGCAGTCAATATGACCTCATGGTCTTTTATTTTGGGTATTTTGCCCCTCGCTTTTGCCTCGGGTCCCGGTTCAATTGCACAAAATGGCACAGGTCTCACCCTATTAGGAGGAATTCTTTGTGTGCTCGTGCTAGGGGTGGTGATTACTCCTGGATTCTACGCCGTATTCCAGCGACTCAGAGAGCGTTTCAATGGTTCTAAACCAGTGAATATTTCTCTCGATTAACGGGGAAACACGATTCTAGCCACAGTCAGTAAGTGGTTGCAAATCGCATAGGAAAAGTGCGAAACAGCAGGCGTCACTTTTCCTTAAACCATTGTTATAAAATGAAAAACATAACTAAGTTACCGAGTTTTATAACGAACAAGAATAACCCTTCATTGACTGAAATTGGTCGTATAAAAGGTCATCCTCATTGAGCAGATGACCTTATCCAACCCCAAAAAATGTGACCTTACCGCCAATATTGACTTCAACGCATCAAAACTGTCGAAGTGTCACCAAATGACCCATCACTTTGTCCGGTAAATCGTTATATTCACTCACGTTTTAATGTTCCATAAATTTGTCACAAGATAGGAAAAATAATGAAACTAAAACCACTCACTTTACTTGTCTCTGTACTTGCTTCACCCGTATTTGCAAGTAGCTCAGCAAGCTCAGTTGAACAACCATTGAATCCCGTAGAAGCTGCTCTGAAAGCGGAAGGCGCAATGGTAAGCCTGCCGGTCGATGCGGCAAAGGAATCATTTACACCAGAATTTATTGACGCTGCACGTGCTAACTTCAACAACTTCCACTGGCAAATGGGTGGCGACCACTCTATGTATTACAACATGCACATGAGTGAATTCATGCCTACTGCTCTCGCTTCCCCAAGTGAAGAGTATAAGCCACTGGTTAAAGCCATTAACAAAGACCTTGGCGACTTAAAAGTAGTCACAAAAACCAAGGGCGAAATGACCATGGATCAGTACGTGAATGATCCTCAGTTCCGTACCCAAGGTTTCATGCTGATCCATGAAGGTAAGATCGTTTACGAAGCCTACCCTGGTATGAAGCCAACCGACCGTCATATTTGGGCATCTTCTGCAAAAACAACCGTTGGCCTTGTGACAGCAATGCTGGTTGAAGAAGGCAAAATCGATCCTAAGAAACCAATCACCACTTACATTCCAACGTTAGTTGGAACCGTTTGGGATGATGTCACTGTGTTGGATGCGCTAAACCACACTACCGGCCTAGATAACGAAGAAACACTAGAATCCATTCTTAACCCAGATTCTCCCGTTGTTCGATTCTTTGCCTCTGCATTCGGTTCACCACGTTACTCAACCGGTGAAATGGAAGGTTGGACAGACGTAGCACGCGACACTCAAAAAATTGAGGGTGAAGGCGCTGGCGAACACTTTAGATACGCATCAATGAACACCATCGTGCTCACCAAAATGATTGAAAACATTGAGAACACAGCGTGGACTCAAGTGTTTGAAGATCGTGTATGGAGCCACGTAACGGCACGTCAACCAATGTTATTTAACCAAACCCCAGACGGTATGGCGATTGCTGTAGGTCTCGTTGAAACCACTCTTGAAGATAAAGCGCGTTTCGGTACGTTATTTACTCAGATCGGAAGAGCGGT
>NZ_JBNGCJ010000387.1:0-1039 GCF_049974785.1 Vibrio genomosp. F10 str. 9ZD137 | reverse complement strand
TAGGCCAACAACCGATATTGATAAATGTTTTGTCGTTATTTCGGAGTTCAACCGAACGATTCAAGGATTCCTTGTGAGCTCTGTCGAGCGCATTATTAACATGCACTGGGAGTCGATTTTACCGCCACCAGATGGTGCTGGCAAAGCCAACTACTTGACCGCTGTAACCAACATTGACAATGAACTGGTCGAGATCCTTGATGTAGAAAAAATCCTTGCAGAAATTGCGCCAGTTGATGAAAAAATGGATGAATCTATCGGGGCCGAAATAGCGCAAGCGGAAACTGAGAAAGAAATTGTTCGCCGGATCTTAATTGCTGATGACTCAACGGTTGCGCGTAAGCAGGTAGAAAGAGCGATTGTTTCTATTGGATTCGAAGCCATTGCCGTGAAAGACGGTAAAGAAGCGTACGATAAACTGGTTGAAATGGCAGCAGAGGGAAGTATTTACGACCAAATTTCTCTGGTCATTTCCGATATAGAAATGCCCGAAATGGATGGCTACACTCTCACGGCTGAAATTAGGCGTAATTCTGATTTGAAAGATCTGTATGTGATTTTACACTCGTCGTTAAGTGGTGTCTTTAATCAGGCGATGGTTGAGCGAGTGGGTGCGAATGCATTTATCGCCAAATTTAACCCTGATGAACTGGGTAATGCGGTTAAAACTGCACTAACAAAATAAAAGAGATATAAATGACAGCGATAACAATAAGCGATCAAGAGTATCGTGATTTCAGCCGCTTCTTAGAATCCCAGTGTGGCATCGTATTAGGTGATAGCAAGCAGTACCTAGTAAGAAGCCGTCTTAGCCCTTTAGTCACCAAATTTAATGTTGGCTCATTATCCGATTTATTACGTGATGTGGTCACTGGGCGAAATCGAGATTTACGGGTTGCCGCTGTCGATGCTATGACAACCAATGAAACATTATGGTTTCGAGACACCTACCCATTTGCGGTGTTAGCCGAAAAGCTTTTACCAGAAGTCGCTGCAAATAAAAGACCCATTAAAATTTGGTCTGCGGCCAGTTCATCAG
>NZ_JBNGCJ010000386.1:0-5660 GCF_049974785.1 Vibrio genomosp. F10 str. 9ZD137 | reverse complement strand
GGTGCGGCAGCGTTCTTAGAGTCATTGGTTCCGGTTGACATCATTGATCTGCCACAAGGTAACCAGCGCTACGCATTTTTCACCAATGAGCAAGGTGGCATTATGGATGACCTTATGGTGGCCAACCTAGGCGACCATCTCTTTGTTGTAGTGAATGCAGCGTGTAAAGAGCAAGACATTACCCATCTTCAAGCGCATTTGCCTGATGGTGTGGAACTCGAAATTATCGACGACCGTGCGTTGTTGGCTTTGCAAGGCCCGAAAGCGGTCACGGTACTCTCGCAGATTCAGCCTGCGGTTTCCGATATGGTATTTATGGATGTGAGAACTCTCGATCTTGATGGCGTTGAATGCATAATCAGCCGCAGTGGTTACACTGGCGAAGATGGGTATGAAATTTCGGTACCTTCTGAACATGCAGAAGCGTTAGCCCGTAAGTTAACCGAGTTTGAAGAAGTCGAATGGATCGGTTTAGGCGCTCGCGATTCATTGCGCTTGGAGTGTGGTCTTTGCCTATATGGTCACGATCTTGATGAAACAACAACACCTGTGGAAGCCAGTCTGCTGTGGGGCATTCAAAAAGTTCGTCGTACCGACGGAGAGCGTGCCGGTGGTTTCCCTGGAGCTGACATTATCTTAAACCAGATCCAAACGAAAGAGGTGACACGCAAACGTGTGGGTTTGATTGGCCAAACAAAAGCCCCAGTTCGTGAAGGCACGGAGCTTTTCGATGCAGATGACAACAAAGTAGGAGTTGTCACAAGTGGTACAGCTGGCCCGAATGCGGGTAAGCCGGTATCGATGGCCTATGTGAAAGCTGACCTTATGGCCGTGGGCACTGAGTTGTTTGCCGAAGTGCGAGGCAAGAAGCTGCCAATGACCGTCGAGAAAATGCCGTTTGTTCCCCAACGCTATTTCCGCGGATAGCCTATACTGAACAATAAGAATTGAATAGAAACCCTCATTTCGAGGGTTTTTTTATTCTTAGCCCTTTTCTTTAAACAGAGTGATTGTCTTTATCAGTAGTACTTAGGTATTCTATTCCAAAAATCCATGTTCAGTTAAGAAGGATTGCTTAGTGGACAAAAATACGATTCGAATAGGCAGCTTAGTGTTGAGCTTTGCTTTGCTAAATGGACAGGCACTCGCCTCAGGCCTCAGTACGTATATTGTAAATGGCAATAACGCGGATATATCGAACTATCCAAGCTTTGCCAGTCTCTTTTATGACAATGGATCGTCTTATGGCAACTATTGCGGTGCAACGATCATCAACTCTCAATACGTCTTGACTGCCGCACATTGCTTCTATGAAGATATGGATGGAATATTGAATTTTTACGTTGCATACGGTCTTCAAGATGAGTCAGATTATCTATTGGGTTCGGTAGAAAAAGCGCGTGTCGAGAAATATTACTTCCCAGACAATTATTCTAACTTCGAGAGTGATTTGTGGGCCAACGACATCGCCGTTTTAAAGTTAGAAACCGCGTTGAATGTGAGTGACTATTCTTCACTATTAAACTCGAGCACCAATGGTTCGTATTCAGGTAGCGCTATTGCGATAGGACATGGGCAGATCTCTACCAATGTTAACGGGGGGAATCGGCTTCTTGAAACCACCTTAACTCAAGTCAATAGTTCAATGTGCAGTGGCGGTCTGTCTGATAGTCAAATTTGCTTTACCGGCGCATTAAACAACGGTCTTAAAAATTCGACCTGCAAAGGGGATTCCGGCGGTCCACTATATTGGGATAATGGCGGTGGTTATGTGCAAATTGGTATCACCAGTTTTGGCCCTGATACCTGTGGTGATCCAAACGAAAACTACACCGCTGCTTTTACTGAAGTATATGACTACAGAAACTGGATCAACTCTGTAATTAATGGACAAGAACAGCCCAAATATCAAATCACAACAACCAGTGGTATTCGAACGGTGGTTCGAAATTTTGTGCCGAGTTCAAGGGCTACTGCTACGACCACGTCAAGTGACTCTAGCGGTGGTGCATTGGGGTGGTTCACTTTAATGTTCATGCCTTTTTTAATTGGGGTTCGACGTAAGTTCAACATGACTTTGCAGCCCCACGCAATATTTAGTAATTCCAAACAATACTAAGTACACAAACCAGTTTGTGGAACCTGAAGGCATCGTTAGGTTAATTATTGTTAATGTTTTAACAACCCAATCTTTATTCTAGGTTTGTCATAATTATTCTGTCCTTTCGGACAACCACGCGGTTTACCCCCTAAACCGTTATGGCTCGCATTAGTCACGCGAGCCATTTTTATATCTAGCGTTAAATGAATAGGATACTCACTCACACATCAATGAGATAAAAGATGAGGAAATGTAGTGAAGGTACTCATTATTGAAGACGACGTAACCACCAGAGAATTCATTGCAAAAGGGCTGATGGAACATGGATATGCCGTTGATGAAGCTGAAGATGGTCGACAAGGGTTAATGATGGCCCTAAGCAGTGAATACCAATTGGTCATACTGGATAGGATGTTGCCCTATTTAGATGGGATGAAAGTGCTTTCTGCAATCAAAGCAACACAAAAAGAGTTGCCAGTATTAATCTTAAGTGCAATGGACAGTGTGGAAGACCGTGTTGTTGGGCTTCAAGCGGGCAGTGATGATTATTTGATCAAGCCGTTTGCGTTAGCGGAGTTGATTGCTAGAGTCGATATTATTATTCACCGAACTCAAAGGCAAACCCCAGTAGAAAACATACTCAGTTACGATTGTCTTAAGGTTGATCTTAAGGCGCATAGAGTTACCTGTCATGGTCAGGAGCTGACCTTGCAGCCAAAAGAGTTTCAGCTACTGCAATATTTTGTTGAGCATAATGAACAAGTCGTTTCCAGAATGCGTCTGTTTGAGAGTATCTGGAGTTACCACTTTGATCCTAAGACGAATGTAATAGATGTTCATATGGCAAACCTCAGGCGAAAACTTGAAGGGGCAGAATGTCACGATCTTTTGCATACGGTAAGAGGGGCGGGTTATGTCCTTCGCCGATGATTATACGTTAACGCGATCATCGATATTCAAAACGTTAGTTGGGTTATTCCTTTTTATCGCCGTCGTCAATATGGTTGTGCTCCGGCAGGTTTATATAGACTCAGACGAATTTCATCGTCAGCAGCTGACCAAGCAGCTCAACGATGAAATTATGGAATTTCGGTTTGTCGCAGCACAGGGTAAAAGAGAGGTAGAACGGCTTTTGCAAACGAAACAGACGACAAATACGCCATTTTATTTTCATTTACAAGAACAAGCCGACCAAGTATACACCGGTAATTATTACCCAGTGATTTCACTTCTTAACAACCACAAGACGTTTGTGCCCATTGGCGAAAGCCACCAAATTGAGATTGGCGTTGACCCCAGAACGGTAGAGGCGTTTCGGCAGTCGCTGATTCCTATTGTGCTTTCCGGTATCATTCTTCCCATTGCG
This sequence comes from Vibrio genomosp. F10 str. 9ZD137, assembly GCF_049974785.1. NCBI lineage: Bacteria > Pseudomonadati > Pseudomonadota > Gammaproteobacteria > Vibrionales > Vibrionaceae > Vibrio > Vibrio genomosp. F10. The sequence goes on along the minus strand of NZ_JBNGCJ010000386.1, from coordinate 2,193 downwards.
GTGATGCTTGTCGCGGCGCTATTTTTTACGTTGGTAATACAAAAACGCATCGAGGTGATCAATCAGGCGATGAATAGGGTTTTATGCGGAGAGCGAGGCGTGAAGATAGCGGTGTCAACCCAAGATGATGAGTTTGATGTTATCGCTATCCATCTTAATTTTATGATTGAGCAAATGGCGCTCAATGAAGCTTCGCTTAAATCGTTGACCGTTGGTATGGCACACGATATGCGAACGCCAATGGCTCGATTGAAGTTAAGATTGGAAGATATGTTGTCTCAAAAGGATATCAGTGACGTTCACCAAGACCAGTTGGCAATTTGCCACGACGAACTTGAACTGATTCTTTCTTCATTCAACAGTATGTTAGAAATAGCTAAGTTGAATAGTGGTCAACTTTCTATACAAACGGAGCTTGTCGATCTCGGGAAGATCGCACAGGATGCGTTGGAATTCATCTCCCCAGTCGCGGATCAAAAACAGCTGACTTTGTGTTTTCGAGAGGATCAACATTGCTCAATCATGGGGGATCGTTCTTTACTGTTTCGTGCTGTGTTCAATCTCATAGAGAACTCGGTGAAGTATACGCCAACCAATGGTGAGGTATCGGTAGTCATTGACCAATTTGGTGTGGTTATCGTTGATTCAGGGATTGGAATCTCCGATGAAGATAAACTGAACGTTTGTCGGCCCATGTACCGTGCCGACAAGAGTAGAAGTGAGCAAGGTAACGGGTTAGGTTTGTCACTGGTTGATGCGGTCGTGAAGCGGCATCACGCAAAATTGATATTTCGGGATAACAACCCAGGGTTACGGGCGAGAATCTATGTTGATCATTAGATGACCCAATAAAAGCCAGAGCATGAATCTGGCTCTGGCTCTTATTGGGGTTAAGCGTTGAATGTTATGCTTTTATGGGTGATTGTGATGCAGGATCGCTGGCAGGTATTAACTTCATGGCATGAGCGATCTGCTCTGCTTCTGTACCCACGATCACTTGCAGGTTATTGCCTCCAATTTTAACGACACCAAGTGCCCCAATGGCTTTGAGTGTTTTTTCGTCTGCGATCGAAATATCGTTTAATGTCAATCGCAGGCGGGTGATACACGAATCAATACTGCTTATGTTGGCGTGTCCCCCCAAGGCATCTAGATACTGCGAAGCCTTGATATCAGAAGAAACAGACTCAACCGCCGCGACTTCAGCATCCTCTCGGCCTGGAGTTTTAAGGTCAAACTTCAAAATTGCGAATCGGAATACAAAGTAATAGAGGGTTGCGAAACACAATCCTTGCAGAATCAACATGTATGGTTTGACAGCGAGTGGAAGATTAAATGAGAGCACAAAGTCGATAAGACCACCGCTAAAGGTAAACCCTGCTATCCATTGCATGCTTGCAGCGATATAAAGTGATAATGCTGTCAGCAAAGCATGAATAACAAAAAGAACAGGAGCGACAAACATAAACGCAAATTCAATGGGTTCAGTGACGCCAGTGAGAATCGCAGTGAACGCAGAAGCGCCAAGAATACCGCCTATTTTCTTTTTGTTTTCAGGTTTTGCACAGTGATACATGGCCAAACAAGCCGCAGGCAATCCATAGCCCATCACAGGGAAGAAGCCACCTTGGTATATGCCAGTTATGCCTAGTTCTCCAGTGCCCGACCAGAATTTCGAGATATCGTTAATTCCGACAAGATCAAAGATAAACACTTGGTTGAGGGCGTGGTGTAGCCCAACAGGGATTAATAATCGGTTGAAGAAACCATAGATTCCAGCCCCAGTCGCCCCAAGCTCAGAAATGGATATGCCAAAATTAACCAGTGAACCATAAACAACAGGCCAAATGTAAACCATGACCAGACTGATCGAAATGGCGGCCAGTGAGGTGACGATAGGGACAAAACGTCGCCCACCAAAAAAGCCTAAAACAGCAGGTAACTGAATGGTGTGAAAACGATTGTAAAGTGTCGCGGCAATAATACCGATCATGATTCCGGTGAATGCGCTGACGGCTGCGCCAGAGGCAATAACCTGAGCTTTGCTCATTTGGTCTACAGGGACGCCAGTGATTTGGGAAATAACGTTAATGTTACCGACAATCATTTCAATGATAAGTAGGCCCAGCAACCCCGATAGGGCAGCGGCGCCATTATTATCTTTAGCTAAACCGTATGCCACACCGACTGCAA
>NZ_JBNGCJ010000385.1:0-8959 GCF_049974785.1 Vibrio genomosp. F10 str. 9ZD137 | reverse complement strand
TGTATTAGCAGCGGCTACTGGCTCTGCGCCGTATTTTGGTGGCAATGTCGTAGCATCAGTTTCTGTACCGAACTTTTACGAAAATTTTGACGTTGGGACAGATGCGATAACCAACGATGATATCGTCGCTCAACTGAAAGACGCGGTCAGTAAGCTTAGCTAATTGACTTGATCCTTCCAAATAACGATTCAAGAGTAAAGCCCGAGACGTACTAAGCGATTCGGGCTTTTTGCTTTTGGGATTAAGTCTTCTTATCAGCTACCCAGCCAGCCGTCAGTGCTTTTCCTTTCCTTAAACGCCTTACCCACATTCGGCTTGGATGAATCGCTTCAAGAACATCAACAGGCAGTGGTAAAGGATCGCCACAGATTTGTGATGCCAGTACTTCCGCTAGTAATGGAGCGGAGCTTAACCCGCGAGAGCCTAAACCAACAAAGCAATAGAGATTTGGGTAGCTTGTGACAGGTTGAACACTGTCAAGGGAGTCTCTTTTAGGATTGAAATTATGGAGGTTTTGATACTGTTCAGTAATGGCGTCAAAGTGGCCTACATTTCCCACAAACGGAAGATGGTCGCGGCTAACACTGCGTATGCCTTGTCGAGATTGATTGCTACTGGTATCAACCTCGTTGGCCCATTCTTGTTTTGGCAGGCATGTGGCTAACCGTTGACCATTGTGCACTTGTACTTCACCATCAAAATCTTGATTGATATTGCTCTTATCGTAGTTAGCCCCAATGCAGTGGTGCCCGTTCTTTGGGTTTTGTGGTGTCAAATACCCATCGAAGCATAAGACCGTTTTTAGTTTACTCAAATTCTCTGTCGTTGGCACATGGCTGACCTGACCTTTGACTGGGGTCAAGGGAATGGCCTTAGTCGGTTCTAATGCACTGAACTTATACCCATTGGCGACGACCACTTGGTGGTGGTGAGTGGTCACAACACCAGTAGGCGTCGTTATGGTCAGTGCCCATTTTTGATCCGATTCCACCCAAGAGATTGAATCTACATGGTGCTCATAATGCACCGTCAAGGCGCGTTCTTCTTCAAGCTGGTTTAGCAAACCTTGGGTTAATTGTAATGGGCTTACCCAGCCTCCAAGTGGAAAGTGAACGCTTTCCATATCGGTGTCTAGGCCTACGGTTTGGTTAGTTTGCTGAGCGTCTTGTCTGGTGATCAAGTCGGTATGAAAGTGACCTGCGAGCATGCGTTCGAGTTTTTTACGTGATGCATCGTTCCACATAAGGATATTGACACCACACCAGTCATGGTCAAAGGTTATGTTCTCGCTTGACTGGTCAACAAATTGACGGGCAAACAACAAGCCTGGCCCAAAGACACGAGATACATTGGATTTTGCTTCGCTCAGAAGTGGATAAATCGCCCCCTGATTGTTGCCAGATGCATTGCCTGCCGCGGCTTTATGTTCATTATATAGGGTCAGCGTTTTATTCCGTCTTGCGAGTGTTTTAGCCAAGGCGGCACTGGCTATTCCTCCCCCAATTATTGCAATATCCTCGTGGTGGCTAGGCTCTGATAAAGCAAACCATGGCTTAATGTTGCTGGCTGGAACCTTAATTGGTAAATGGCCCGCAATCATTTCTCGCTTAGTGCCAAAACCTTTCACTTTCTTCATTTCAAACCCCGCTTCAATCAGCCCTCTACGAACGAAGCCGGCTGCTGTGAATGTGGCGCAGGTACAATCTTGTTTGGCCAGCACTGCCATGCCATTGAACAGATCTTGATTCCACATTTCTGGGTTTTTGCTTGGGGCGAAACCATCTAGGAACCATGCATCCACTAGCCCTAGTTTCGGAGTGGGTACGAGTGGCATACACTCTTTGATATCGCCAAACCACAAGTCGAGTGTGACCGCACCATCGTCTAAAACAATACGATGACATTCTGGGACGGCAATAGGGTAGTATTGCTGTAACTTCTCTGCATATTGAGCCAACTCAGGCCATGCTTGGTGAGCTTTGATAAGATCAGCGATCGTGATCGGGTATTTTTCAAAACTCACAAAATGCAATTCTTTTACTGCGGACTCGGGGTGCTGTTGTCGAAAGGCATCAAATCGGTGCCAAGCCGCTAGAAAGTTCAAGCCAGTGCCGAATCCGGTTTCTGCAATAACAAAGCGTCGCTGATTAAGGTTTTTCCAGCGAACGTCAAGGTTGTTTTGATCAAGAAAGACATACCGAGACTCTTCAAGGCCATTTGCGTTGGAAAAATAAACATCATCGAACTGGTCAGAAACAGGTGTTCCCGTCTCATTCCATGCGATCTGAGCGTGAGTTATTGAAGTCATAAAGATTGAAATTCGCAGTGTTGGGCCATATATAGAAAGAGATTGTACGAATTTATAGGAAAGCTGACCACTTTTGTTGGCCTTCTTAGTTATTATCTAGCAGAATTTTGAATTATAGGAATGTCACATGAAACGAGTCGTAATCACCGGTATGGGTATTGTTTCAAGTATCGGTAACAACGTCGAAGAAGTTTTAGCGTCTTTAAAAGCAGGTAAATCAGGTATCACAGCTTCAGAACAGTTCAAAGAAAATGGCTTACGTTCTCAAGTTTGGGGTAACCTTAAAATGACGCCTGCAGACCATATTGATCGCAAAAAAATGCGATTTATGGGTGATGCGGCAGCGTTTGCATACCTTTCTATGGAACAAGCCGTTGCGGATTCTGGTTTGACTGAAGACCAGGTTTCAAACGAGCGTACTGGTATTGTAGCAGGCTCAGGTGGCGCATCGTCATTGAACCAGGTCAACGCGGTCGATATTCTTCGTAACAAGGGCGTTAAACGTGTTGGACCTTACATGGTTCCGCGTACCATGGCTTCAACGGTTTCTGCGTGTTTAGCAACGCCGTTTAAAATCCGCGGTGTTAACTACTCAATGAGTTCCGCTTGTGCAACATCAGCGCACTGTATCGGTCACGCTATGGAGCTTATCCAACTTGGCAAACAAGATGTCGTTTTTGCTGGTGGTGGTGAAGAGCTAGATTGGTCTCTGACCATGATGTTTGATGCAATGGGTGCACTTTCTTCTAAGTACAATGACACACCAGAGCAAGCTTCTCGCACTTACGATGCAGACCGTGACGGTTTTGTAATTTCTGGCGGTGGCGGTATGCTCGTGGTCGAAGAGTTAGAGCATGCTTTAGCTCGTGGCGCGAAAATTTACGGTGAAATCGTGGGTTACGGCGCGACGTCTGACGGCTACGACATGGTCGCTCCTTCAGGTGAAGGCGCAGTGCGTTGTATGAAGATGGCCATGCAAGATGTCGATGGTGTTGATTATGTGAACACTCACGGCACTTCGACACCAGTTGGTGACGTGAAAGAGCTTGGCGCTATTCAAGAAGTCTTTGGCGGAAACAGCCCTGCAATATCAGCAACAAAAGCGATGACAGGTCACGCACTTGGTGCCGCTGGTGTCCATGAAGCGATTTACTCAACGCTAATGTTAGAGCACGGATTCATCGCTCCTAGCATTAACGTTTCAAACCTAGACGAAGCCGCTGAAGGCCTTGATATCGTGACTGAAACACGTGAACAGGCGCTCACTACGGTGATGTCTAACAGCTTTGGTTTTGGTGGTACGAACGCAACATTGGTGATCAAAAAATACCAAGGTTAGGCTCAATCCACGAAAACTAATAACTGAATGACGCTCAAGTGAGCGCACCAGTTTCCAGAGCTGACCGCCTTAGTTGATAAGACGGTTGAACAGACGCAAATTTTGTCCCACGGAGAGCGGGACAAATTCCTTTTGTTCTGGATGTTTCGCCCGATTCCTTTTGGAGTCGGGCATTTTTATTTCTGCTCGACAGAAGCATTGGTTTACACAAGCTTTAGTTTTAAGCACAATCACTTGAATCATTTTCTTTGTTTTTTAGTTCATTACGGTTACCACTATGAAAATTCTCATTGATGAAAATATGCCTTACGCACAACAGCTGTTTAGCCAGTTGGGTGAGGTGATACTCAAGCCCGGCAGAACGTTAACCGCAGAGGATCTGGTTGATATTGATGCGTTAATGATTCGCTCGGTAACAAAGGTCAATGAAGGCCTGATTGCCAAGGCCAATAAGCTTAAGTTTGTGGGCACCGCAACTGCTGGGATGGACCACGTTGATCAACCGCTATTGGAATCGAAAGGTATTCAATTTACCGCAGCCCCTGGTTGTAACAAGGTAGGCGTTGCGGAATACGTTGTCAGTGTGATGATGGTATTGGCTCAGCAACATGGCTTTTCAATCTTTGATAAAACGGTTGGGATTATTGGCGCCGGGCAAGTAGGCAGTTATTTAGCGCGGTGTTTGGAAGGCATCGGTATCCAAGTGCTGATTAACGACCCTCCTAAACAAGAACAAGGGGACTCTCGAGCATTCACCCCATTAAACGACTTGCTCGATACTGCGGATATCATCTCTCTCCATACGCCAATCACGACAGATGGCGAACATCCTACGCACCACTTGATTAACGACGCTATACTTCAACGTCTTAGAGCGGATCAAATTCTGATTAATGCTGCACGAGGGCCGATTGTTGATAATCAAGCGTTAAAACAGCGTTTACAGCGTCAAGATGGCTTCGTTGCCGCGCTTGATGTATTCGAATTTGAACCGAAAGTTGATATGGATCTGCTTCCTCTGTTAGCATTCGCCACCCCGCATGTGGCTGGTTACGGTTTAGAAGGAAAAGCCCGCGGCACGACAATGATATTTAATTCGTACTGTCAGTTTTTAGGCAACACATTAGAAGCCGATGCTCCCGATTTATTACCCGATGCGCCAATTTCTCAATTAAAGTTAGAACGCGAATGGGATGAAGCAACACTGAATAATATTACCCAGTTGATATATGATGTACGCAGAGATGACGCAGTTTTTCGTCGTGAAATTGCGCAACCGGGTTCGTTTGATTTAATGCGAAAGCAGTATTGGGACCGCCGTGAATACAGTGCGGTCACGTTAGTTGGTGGTGAAGATTGCAATCTACAACCACTGGCTGATCTAGGTTTTAACGTTGAGGTAAGTAATGAGCCAACAATTTAATGTTGCGATATTAGGCGCAACAGGTGCAGTCGGTGAAACGATCATCGAAGTATTGAAAGAGCGTGAGTTTCCGGTTGGAGAGCTGTACTTGCTTGCCAGTGAGCGCAGCGAAGGTAAAACATATCGCTTTAATGGTAAAACAGTAAGAGTACAAAACGTCGAAGATTTCGATTGGTCTCAAGTGCATCTTGCTCTTTTCTCGGCAGGTGGAGACTTGTCTGAGAAGTGGGCGCCAATTGCGGCAGACGAAGGTGTGATTGTTATCGACAATACCTCTAAGTTTCGATACGAATACGACATCCCACTTGTTGTTCCAGAAGTCAACCCAGAGGCGATTGCTGAATTTCGTAACCGTAATATCATAGCTAACCCAAACTGTTCAACCATTCAAATGGTGGTGGCATTAAAGCCTATTCATGATGAAGTGGGTCTTGAGCGCATTAACGTTTCAACTTATCAGTCAGTCTCTGGCGCGGGTAAAGCAGGTATTGATGAACTGGCGGGGCAAACAGCAAAACTGCTCAATGGTCAGCCAGCAGATACGTCGGCATTCTCTAAACAAATCGCATTTAACTGTATTCCTCAAATTGATGAGTTTACAGAGAATGGCTACACTCGCGAAGAGATGAAAATGGTATGGGAAACGCAGAAAATCTTTAATGATTCCTCTATCACCATCAATCCAACCTGTGTTCGAGTTCCGGTTTTTTATGGCCACGCAGAATCTTTGCACATAGAAACACGCTCACCGATTGGTGCTGAGCAAGCTATTGAATTGCTAGAAAGTACCGATGGCATCGAAGTATTCCAAGGCAATGAGTTCCCAACTCAGGTTGTCGATGCAAATGGTAAAGATCACGTCATGGTAGGGCGTATCCGTAACGATATTAGCCACCACAGCGGAATCAACATGTGGGTAGTTGCAGATAATGTGCGTAAAGGCGCAGCGACAAATGCGGTTCAAATCGCTGAACTCTTAATCAGAGATTACCTTTAGTCTCACCTTGCTGTGAATATTAGAGCCTCACCACTGTGTGAGGCTTTTTCATTGATTGGGTCTAATTCGACCAGAAATCTGTGAGATTCCTGCTAATATTCCATCCGCCACACATTTTTTGCCTCTCATCCTATAGTTTTACTCGGTTTATCCGATATATTTAACAGATCATAACTTTTTTCTCATAAGCACAAAACTGAGCCTTTATATGCGTCAAATTTTAAAACGACTATTATTGCCGTTAGCAATAGTTGCCGTGACTCAGACTTCTATCGTTAGTGCAGAAAGCATTCGCCTGAAAGGTCCAAACGGTGAGGTACAACCCTCTCCCCAGTTTTCGGAACAAATCACACGTTCACGCAGCAGTGAACCTGCTCAATTTTATGGGCCTACCACTGGCACAGACACGCTATGGAGAATAGCATCTCAAGTTAAGCCTTCCCCTAATTTGTCAGTTCAACAAACGTTGTTGGCTATTTATCAATTAAACCCCCGTGCATTTGAAGATCAAAATATTCACAGTCTGATTCCGGGGAGCAATTTACGCATTCCATCATTAGCCCAAGTGCAAAACGTTTCTACGCAAGAAGCGGTGAATGTGATGGCCGCACACCAGGCCAAGCTCACCGGTAAGGTTACACCAACACCGGTAGAGGTAGCGGCTGCTAACCCCACTCCAGAAAAAGAAACAAAAGCCCCGATTGATGTTAAGACTAACAGCACAGACAATCAGACAAAGGCCGTCGACCCAACACCGCCCGTTTCACCAGCACCAGCGATAAAAGACACACAAGTTGAAATGCTGAAAAATGAGTTGGACCTTTCTGAAAGCGAATTGATGGCGCTAGAAGAAAAAAATCACAAATTACGCTTAATGCTGTCTGAAGTTCAATTAGAAGTGGATGGCCTAAAAGATGAACTTGGTGATGAAAATAGAATTCGCTCAGAAGTAGAAAAACTACTTCAAGAAGAGCGTGACAGACTGGCAGAGCAGCAAAAGCTAAAACCATCGCTTTTGGATCAATTATTAGCGAATAACCTGTTTGTTGCAGCGATGGCGATCATACCTGGGCTTATCATTGGGTTGATTGTTATTTTGTTGATTGGTCGTCGTTCGAAGAAAAATGAACAGGAAGAGTCTGCTGTCACTCAAGAGGCTCCAGTATCTCAAGCGCCTGTTGTCCCACCTTCAAACTTGGATGAGAGCATCGACGATGATCTCCTGCTTGATGATGACCTGTTTAGTGATAATGATGAGATAGAGCCAGAGTTTTGTGATGACATTGATTTAGACGATTCGAACGCTGAAGACGATATATTCGCGGGCTTAGATGACGATGATTTAGATTTCAGCCTAGAAGATGAAGATGGATCCGATCCGTTTGCAGACATCGCTGATAATGGCGATCTCGATGCTGATATTGAGGATATAGATACAAGCTCAAACGGCATCAGTGTCAATGCTGATGATAAAGCTCTTGGGCTCGAGGAGATGGAGCGAGCGCTGGATGAAGCCTCAACCGATGAATCCAATGATGACGATGCTTTTGACCTGTCTGATGACGGCGAAATGTCTCAGGATGATATCGAGGCTCTATTATCTGGCGATCAAGAGACCGAAGACCTCGCTGACGATGAATTAGATCAATCGTTACTCGATGAGCTACTCAGTGAAGCCGCCGATGACGCTGACAGTGATGATACATTTGATATCGATTCGCTATTGGAAGAGTCCGCGGATGATTTCAATCTCGATGTGGAAGATCCATCTAATGATGATATCGACGATATATTGGCGTCAGTAGAGACAGAGGATGAGTTTGATTTAAGCGATGCACCGCTTGCCAGTGATAGTGAAATCGATGATCTGTTTGCGCAGATTGAGTCTCAAGCCGATCTCGAATCGTTAGAGCAGCAATCTATTGATGAAACTGCTTTGCTCGATGAACTTTTAGAAGAAGATCAAGAGATTGACGTTAGTTCTGACAGTACCGACTTATTGGATGACCTGTTGTCTGAGTCGGATGCTGCAAGTACAGCAGAAGATTCAGAGGATATTGATATCAGTTCTGACAGCACGGATCTGCTCGATGAGCTGTTGTCTGAATCCGATGATGAGAGCGAGCTTGATATACGTGACGAGTCGACACAGACCCTTGATGAAGTAATTAATGGAAGTGATGAACTCGATAGCGACCCGGTAGAAATCGAAGACGACAGTATCGATCTATTGGACGAGTTGATTGACTCGGCTGTCTCGACCCCGACTCTAGATGAAACTGAAACATTAGATGAATTGCTGGCGTCGAGCGATGATCTTGAATCCGATGGTACAGAACTGTTTGATGAACTATTAGAGATTGAACAGCAAGGGTTAGAAAGTGATAGTGAACGTGATGCTCAAGTCGACGCGATGGAAGATTCGTCGAGAGAAGAACAGCAGACTGAAGAACAGCCAATAGAAGAGCAAGCGATAGAGGATGAGCAGGACAATCTTATTGCTGATGATCTACCGGCACCAGACGTTGTGGAAACGGATATTGCTGAGAACAATGCTAAAGAACAAGAACAAGAACAAGAACAAGAACCAGTAGAGTTTGATAGTGAAGACTTTATTGATGACATGCTGAGTTCTGCCCCACAGTCTGATCCATTACTGGACGCTTCCGGTCCTTTAGATTCTGATTTTAATGATGAATCGAGCATCTCTGAAGAGTTAGAACCGGCTCTCAGTGTTGAAGACGCAGCACCAGTACTCGATGATGCTCTGCAGGTTGATGACGAAGTAGATGCAGGTTTAGATGAAGAGCCTGTGGCAGATAATTTGTCATTAGATATTGACACAAATTTAACCGAACTAAACCATGCAGAGCCAGAGCCAGAGCCAGAGC
>NZ_JBNGCJ010000384.1:0-14775 GCF_049974785.1 Vibrio genomosp. F10 str. 9ZD137 | reverse complement strand
GTCCTCCTTCACCGACTTGGCGTTCAAGACCCGCTGGATCTTGCTGAGTAAACACAGTTACCCCAGCTCGATTCGCTGCGTCCATGACATCGCGATCATCTGCTAACGGACGACCGAGGGTGATATTGTCACGAATTGAACCATAAAATAGATTACTGTCTTGGGGGACACAGCCGATATTTCTACGAATATCAATGTGATGAAGCTGCTTAATATCCGTATCATCAATACGTACACTGCCTTCAATAGGCTGGTACAGGCCCATAATTAGGCGCTCTAGTGTGGTTTTACCTGAACCTATTCTACCTATAATGGCGACTTTTTCGCCAGGATTTATGGTTAAGCTAAGTTCACGAATCGAAGCAATAGGAGAATCTGGGTAGTTGAATGTGACTCGGTCAAGTTCAATCTTTCCTTGGACGATGGGTCTGTGAATATATCGCTTGCCTTCTTCTTGCTCATCGGGCATCCCCATCACTTGTTCGATGATAGACATGGACGATTTAGCCTGGTTATAACGAGTAGAGAGCAGTGAAAGCTGGACCATAGGGCCAATTGCTCGTCCACTTAGCATCGTCGCAGCAATCAGGCCACCCATGGTTAACTCGCCTTCAGCAATCAGATAAACACCAAGGATGATCATGCCAACGTTTGAAGCCTGTTGAACAAAACCTGCCGTGTTTTGAATACCGTCTGTAATACGTCGGCTTTTGATGTTCCAGTTCGCCATATGCGCAACCGCCTCTTCCCAACGATACTGAAACTGACTTTGAGCGCCAAACAGCTTGAGGGTTTCTAGGCCAGCGAGGCTTTCTATGAGGTTGGCGTATTTCTGAGATGCTAGTCTAGACCCTTCTTCAATCGCACGTCGCAGTGGTCCTTGAATTAAAAGGGAGTAAATAACTAGGATCAAAACTCCGGCAATCGGCACATAGACGAGATCGCCAGCCATCAACCAAATTAAGGCAAGAAAGAGCAATGAAAACGGCAGATCGATTAATGAAGATATCGTCGCTGAGGTGAAAAATTCCCTAATCGATTCGAACTCTTGCAAGTGTCGAGCAAAAGCGCCAACGGAAGGCGGCTTGGATTCCATTCTAATGCCAAGGACTTTACTAAACAGCTTCGAGGAAATGAGAATATCGGACTTTTTCCCCGCAACATCAATAAAGTAACTTCGTAACAGTTTTAGTGATAAATCAAATAAGAAAATGATGAAGATGCCGCTGGCTAACACCCACAGAGTTTCAAAAGCCAAGTTTGGCACAACTTTATCGTAAACTAAGCGAGTAAACATGGGTGCGGCAATGGCGAAAATATTGATCAGTATGGATGCAATAAAAACATCGCGGTAGATTTTTTTCGACTGCCAGATAGTCCCCCAAAACCAATGTCCATCGCGAGTTTTCAGTATTTCAGGCGATCGTTCATCGTAACGAAACTGTTTTTTAACTAGGAAATATCGTCCGGTAAACTGGGGTTCTAAATCTGCCAGCGAGATCGAGATTGGAACAAGCCCGGATTCACCTGTGACTATTTCCGCCTCTTCTTTTTCTAGATTGATGCTATTAAGCACACATGCGTCGCCATCTTTGAGTAGAAGGACGACGGGTAAAATCAGAGTTGGGATGTCTTTTAATTGAGCCTGATTTTCTTTTGCAACCAAACCTGCGCGTTCAGCTGAACGCGGGAATAAAAAGGGCGTTAATTTACCTTCTGACAATGGTAAGCCATTGATCAATGCTTCTGGTGAATTTGCTAATCCATAATAGCGGCTCACATAAATGAGCGAATTAAGTAGCGGATCCTGCATTCAGTTAAACCTTCATGTTATTTGTCGACAATAAAGCCTTGGAAAACTTCAATAAAGTGCTCAGACAAAAAGTCGAGCTGCATTTGTGTTTCTACACGAGATGCAATGGTTTTGATGCCAAGGTTGTGCGCTGTCCGTGAGATCGACGTTAAAGTGAACTTCTGTTTCTCATCATCTAAATGGTGAGTGAATAGGTAGTCCAGTTTTACATAAGCAGGTCTGAATTCGTTGATATAGTCGAGAGATTGGAAGTTCCTTCCGTAATTATCTACCCCAAATTCTGCACCAGCATTACGAACTGCATTACAAAACAGTGCGGTATGATGAGGTGAGGTGTTAAAGCATGTTTCTGGAATCTCAAAATGAAGCTTGTCGGTGATCGAGGTATGTTTCGACAGTTTTTGACCAATCCAACGTATGAAACTTGGTTGGGAAATGCTGCTTTGGGATATGTTGATTGCGACAGGATCAACAAACTCGTTTGCCTCTAGCTTATCGATCATCGAATTAATGACGAATTCATCAAAAATATGGCTGGCGTTCAATTGCTCTAATGCGAACAGGTATTGGTTTGCACTAAAGCGCTCCCCATCTTTTTCGATCGAAGAAAAGACTTCGCGGTGATAGGTTTGCCCCCAACTATTGTTGGCAGCTTGGAAGCGAAACTGTATAAGATTGTTGTGAATGGCTTCTTCGACTAGTGCTTTCCATTGTTGCTTACCCATGATGTTCTGAGTATTTGTACTGGATACATAACCATATCTTATTTCTGGGCTGGACTTAGCCGTCGCTAGTGCGTTATCAAGCAGGGTTAAAATCTCGGTTGAGGATTTTGAATCTTTAGTATGAACCACGCCCAAAGATAGGTTCAGAGCCGCAGTTCCTGTCGGGTCGGAATTAATGTCTTGAACATAGCTAAGCAAACTCTCTGCAACGATTTTTAGCTCACTGTCATCGATGTTAGGGAATATAAATCCGAATTCCTCAGTCGAAATTCTAGCAATGGTTAGGTTAGGGTATGAGATGGAAATTTTAAGATGATCAGCCAACTGCTGGACCATACCATCACCGGATTCATAGCCTTTTTCATCGTACAACTCTTTGATAAATCCAGCTTCTAAAATAGCGACGCCACCGTTTGAATTTTCACTCAGCCAAGCATTGAGCTGGTTCATATAGTAAGCGCGGTTTCCGAGCTTAGATACTGGGTCAATATAAGCTCGCTCACGAAGCTGCTGCGCTTCTTTTGCCTGCGCGCGAAACGCTTTTTCAACTTGTTCAGACATGCTGTTAATGCCGTCGACAACGTAGATTAAGTCTTTAGTTGCAGGCCTAGGAAGTGGCTCACCAAATTGATTTTTGGCAACCTGTTCCATTTTTTCAACGATAAGTTGCAGCGGTCGAAGAGCCCGTTTCAGGATAAAAGCAATCGAAAGCAATCCGAGTACGAAAATCATGGAGAAAGCAATAGCGAGGCGTTGGAGAGCGTTCCAGAGTTGAACATATGCGCCCCCAGGGTGACTGACAATTTCGACTTCAGCCAGTTGCATCCAACCACTGGTCACCACACGTCGATCGTGAATGCGCTCAAACAGCCCAAGGTTGGTAAACCAATCTGGAACATTGTTCGGTTTTATCGGATAAGAGCGCAGGATCTCTTCGCCTGTATCTAAGAATATCAATCGGACAATGGCGTAACTACTGCCATCGAAAAGGGCATTAATGACCGATTCAACCGCAACGATATCCTTATCTTGTAGGTAAGGTGCGAGTGCTAATCCGACCGTGTTGATGGTGTTATTGACTTCCGAACGTTGCTGCTGCTCGAGGTTATCTCGTGTGGTATTGAACTCGATAATGAATACCGATGCCATCAGCATTACAAAAACTGCAATCATACCAGCGACAAGCTGTTTATATAGTGTCATGTTGCTTACTCATCGTAACTAACAATAGGTTTGTTAAGTTTTAGTGATCGTTCTCTTGCTCTTAGGTCATTCCATAAGCTCAAGCGCGAGGACTCCCCAGCCAGTTGGCCCTTTTTCGATTTCATCAGCCATAAATTTTTACCATTAAAACTGTAAATAGGCAGTAGATCGGTTCTTTTTGAGGCTGGTTTAATTTGTCCGTTAATGTTGTCTAAAATAATCGGTTCCGCACTCGGTGTAGAGTAGTAAGCTAGAACCATATGGAATTGATTGAGTTCTATCGCTTTAACATAAACCAAACGAAGTTTTTTATCTGGAACACCAAGTTCGAGCAAAGAAAAATATTTAGCAATGGTGAAGTCTTCACAGTCACCAGCATTGGCGCCCAAAAATTCAAGGGGTGTAGCCCAGTAGTCTTTCTTTCCCCAGAGGTTGATATCATTCACAAAGTTAAGTTGGTTAAAAAAACGGTTAACTTCTGTCAATTGATCTCGTTCAGGCAACCCATGAAATACTGCCATTTTTTTGCGCCACGTATCGACTCGTTTTCCTGCTCTATCACCATAGGTATTATGGACTGCATCGACCCATTGTTGCTCTTGAGTGTTCAGAGCCACCGAGTTAGATGCAGTAAATAGTACCAGTAGTAATATCAGCCAATAATTGTGCATGAAAGAATTACATCCCGAGTCGCAAGTACGTGGTCATATACCATCCCATTGGTCGTTGAATTCGCTCTATAGCTCGCAGTTTTAGTGCTGGTTAAAGCCATCGAAGTTATCGTTTTTATTCTTTTAGCGCGTTCTGCTGAGCACTTAAGATTGGTTTTAGAAGATAGTTCATCACCGTTCTTTTTCCGGTAATAATATCAACCGAGGCTGTCATACCAGGGATGATGGGTAGAGTATCATCTGTACCTAATCCCTTTTGATTTGTGCGAATACGTACTAAATAGAAACTTTTTCCTTCCTCGTCTTGCGTTGTATCCGCGCTGATATGTTCCAGCGAGCCCTCTAGGCCACCGTACTTGGTAAAGTCGTATGCACTGAATTTTACAATAGCGGTCAAGTCAGGGCGCAAAAATGCAATGTCTTGTGGCGCAATTTGTGCCTCGACTAAGAGTGTATCTTCTGTGGGTACGATCTCGACGATATCCATACCTGGTTGAATAACCCCGCCCACGGTATTGACGTAGAGTGTTTTCACAGTTCCGGTCACTGGCGAAACCACAACCGTCCGGTTCACACGATCTTCTAGCCCTATTTTGGATTCCGTCATAGAAGAGAGCCTGTCTTGCGCTTCATTAAGTTTCTCTTGTTGCTCAGAACGAAAATCTTGGGCCGCATTAATGCGACTGAGCATGGACTCCCTGATCGCCGAACGCAGTATCGGCACTTTCAATTCGCTTGATGTGAGCTCTCGCTGAGTGTCGTTCACTTGCCTTTGAAGTTTCAATAGTTCAATGCGTGGCACCACGCCTTCTTCAGCTAGAGGGCGAGTAATCTCGAGCTCTTTATTGGCGAAATCGTAGCTTTGTCGGAGGTTTTTTATGCGGGCTTGGGTCTCTACGAGATCTTGAAGTTTCTGTGAGACTTGCTGATCAATGACTGAGATTTGGTTTCTTAAATTATTGAGATCCTGCCGGTACTCGGCTTTTTGCCGTGCAACTAACTCAGGTTTGGATTCGGCGAGTGCAGGGGGGAAGACAAGTTGCCCGTAATTGATCGTGACGTTGGTCTGCCAGTTGTCGAGATTAAACTCGTCTTTTACCACTACGCTAGAAATAGACGCTGCAAGTTGAAACACGCTGGCTGTTAAGTTGGATACCTGTTGCTCACGCTCGCGAAAATCAGACCGAAAGCGAGTGTCGTCAATGAGTAGTAGCTGCTGTCCTTTTTCAACAAAATCCCCTTCTTGAACGAGAATTTGTTTCACTAAACCCCCTTCAAGGTTTTGAATGACCTGAACTTGTGACGAAGGAACGACTTTCCCTTGACCGACAGTCACTTTGTCTATTTCAGCCCAAGATGCCCAGGCAATAGCGACAATAAAAAAGAGAATCATGACCCATAACATTACACGAGCGCTACTCGGGGTATTGAGCAAAAGCGCTGCAGTTTTGTCATCAACATAATCTAATTCTGTAGGAGAGAGCTTTTCGTAACTGCTTTTGCTCACGGTACTTCCTTACCATAGCTATTATTTAATTGATTTTATTACTAATTGACTCAAATGTTAAGGTTTTGCTAATCATTATTAATGATATCTATTTTATTTAGGTCATGTTTAGCATTGGCTTTGTGGCTTATCATTCAGTTTAGCTTCATTTTTGAACTTTGTGTGTGACAACATACTTGAGTTCTAAGGTCTATCAGAGCACAATCGAGTAAAATGATTAGGAGCTACTATGGAACTTTCAGACATTCGCAGAGAGTACGCAAAAGACGGATTGAGAAGACGTGATCTCAATGCGGATCCGGTTGACCAGTTTAATGGCTGGTTGCAACAAGCTATTGATGCCAATTTGACCGATCCAACAGCGATGACGGTTGCCACTGTGGATGAGCATGGACAGCCTTTTCAGCGTATTGTGTTACTCAAAAATGCAGACAAAGACGGGTTTGTTTTTTATACCAATTTGGGAAGCCGAAAAGCGCAGCAGATCGGCGTTAACAGTAAGATTAGCTTACATTTTCCTTGGCATTCAATGGAGCGTCAGGTCCATATTACCGGGACGGCAGAAAAGCTCACTGCTTTGGAGAATATGAAGTATTTCACTTCTCGTCCGAAAGACAGTCAAATAGCCGCTATTGCGAGTAAGCAGAGCAGCCGTATCTCTGCTCGTGGTGTGCTGGAAGGCAAGTTTTTAGAGCTAAAAAAGAAGTTTGAGAAGGGTGAAATCCCGGTTCCAAGCTTCTGGGGTGGGTACCGCATCAAACCCGAAACCATCGAGTTTTGGCAAGGTGGTGAGAGCCGACTTCATGATCGTTTCTTATTTTCTCAGCATGAAGGCAAGTGGACTATTGATAGGCTTGCACCCTAGAGTGAGGGGCTTTGTATTTACAATGATACTGCCATTTCAGTGATATGCCATTTAAGGGCTTGTTGATATTTTGAGCGGATTTATCTCGAACGAAATTGAACCTCGAAAGTTCAACACGCCCTAGTCATGGCATGAAACATCATACAAATATACCTGCCACTCAAAGCCTTACCATCTAGCACTTCCAAGGTTTTTGTATTCAAATGATATAGGACAATTCTTGTCTGTCCTCGGTCTTTTGGCAGTGTGCGATAAATTGATTTCTACCGCGACTCTTTGCTTTATAGAGTGCGTTATCGGCGAGTTTCACCAGCTTATTAATAGGCATTAAACGAGCGCCTTCTTGCCAATAACCGCCAATAGAGACCGTCACCCTATGTTGTATATCACTGTCTTTTACTTCAAGCGAATGGATGATATTGACGATGTTATTGCCCATTTTATCGAATTCGTTTTTAGAAAGTTCGGGTAAAACGATAAGAAATTCTTCACCACCAAATCGGCCGATTAGGCCGCCGCTTCCAATATGTGTATCTAGTTGTTGTGCGACTTCTTTGAGGACTTTATCTCCAGTTTCATGCCCAAAGTTGTCGTTAAATTTTTTGAAGTGATCGATATCAATAAGCATGACACCGAGTGCTCCTTCGCTCGCTTTCACCTGTTCATAAGTTTGAGATAAATTGGTTTCAATGAAGCGTCTGTTCCCAATTTCAGTCAGAGGATCAACATAAGCGTGCTTGTGTAGGAGCGTCTTTATTTGCTGGTTTTGTGCTCGATGGTAATAACCAAGTGCAGCACTGACGACAATGGAAGTTAATAGCCAAAATGTCTTGGCGACTTGTTTGCTTTCTGAGTAATGGATCTCTTGGTCTATATCGATGAACCAGTGCATTTTTAAGTACATAAGTAACACTAATGAAATTAAGCTAATGCTAACAGCGAGCACTACTTTCCAGTTAGCAAACAGGCAGGTAAAGACTGGAATAACGGGAATGAGATAATTGAACTGGCTAAATAGCCCCCCTGAAATCCATAGGAGTGGAACTAAACAAATCCCCGTTACGGTAAGAACTAACGTTGCTGCATGTTGAGTCACTCGCTTCGTTTTTATTAACCAATACGAACTGAATGCAATAAGAAAATTGAAACACCCAATCAGAGTAAATAGGTAGTGCTGCTCGTTAAACAAAGGTCTAAGAGTCGTTCCTGCCAAGACCATGATGGCAAGAGATAGACAGGCAACTTCGCATATTTTGTTATCCAATTCTTCATTTTTCATTGATTGAGTTCTCTAACTGATATTCCCTGAACGTTGCGATGCTAAATGATAAAGAAATGTTACGTGCGTGTATATTTCTCTTGTATTACGCCAATACGATGGATGCAGTGCTTTATTGACAATTAACATGAATAATATGAGTGGGTTGCGGACATGGAGCTAGGGGAGCATTGAAAATAGGGCCCTTGAATGAGCGTGTGACTTTTGATTTTTACAACGCACATCTCAAAACTGAGGCAGTCATACAGTCTATCCGACCTATTGACAAAAGAAATCACTGATTGAAAATGCGGGATGCTCACCGCGCTACGTTCAGTATCTGGATGAAAATAACACAAACGCCACGAACCGGAGGGTCAGTGGCGTCATGGTTATACTGAGCAGTTTTACTCTAATGACACATTAGGTATTCAGTTGATGTCACGAATAATCCTAAAGCCCACATAATTTGAGGCGGAAGAAGGGGCCACAAAGAGTCGTTCGTGAGATGAAGCCATAGCTGGGGAAAAACTCCAAGCCCCACCTTTTGACATGCCACGGCGATCCCCTGTCCATTCCCATACGTTTCCTACCATGTCGTAAAGCCCCATGCTATTGGGTTTAAACGCACTGACGGGCGATGTGCTGGTATTTGACCAAGGCGTGCCACTCCAACCGGTATTCGCTTCACCAGGTTTAAACTTGTCACCCCACCAGTAGTTAGTTTGTGCGCCCGCTCTTGCCGCGATTTCCCATTCTTCTTCTGTGGGCAGTCGATAGCGATATCCTGTTTGCTCGCTAAGCCAGCGAGTATAGGCGTTCGCGTCGTTTTGACTGACACAAACAACGGGTGAGTTTGCGTACTGTTTAAAGCCAGGGTTTCGCCAATAACTATCAGGGATCGGAGTGATTTCTGAACTTGTGATGGTTGTGCATACTTTGGTTAACTCAGCGTCGGTCTGATAGTTGGTGCTTTCAATAAAGCGTGTAAACTGATTAACAGTCGTCGGAGTCGCCCCAATTGCGAAAGCATGATCAAGGTGATATTGCTTTGAACCATGTTCTCCGATTAGGTAGGTTCCAGGTACAAAGGTGACGAGGTTTGGTGCAACACCTTCATTTGCTAGCGCATCTGCAAATACATGACCGGCTTTAAGCTCATTTTGATTTTCGTGCAACACCGCTCGAAGTTGATGATCAGAGCTAATTTTCAACTCTTGATTAAAAGAGCTATACCCTTCTTTTGCAACGCTTACCATGTGCGAACCGACGGGTAACATGATTTCTACGGGCGTACTACCATATTTGACCCCATTAACCACGACACGGTCATTATGTTGATTGGAACGCACAATGAGCGTCACCCAGGCCGTTTCTTTTTGTTTAACGGTACTTTCACTGTATTGGCCTGGCGCAAAACAGAACTTAGCGTCAAGGTTAAGCAGTGTACATGCTGTGACTTCGGTTGGTCTTGCATCTAGCTCAACGTCCATGATCGTACGGTAGCGCTTGCCATCATAGAAACCCGATTCAATCGTACTGTGTTTCAGCACATGAATATTCAAAGAGACTTTATCTAAATTTTGCTTGATCAGTGTCTCTTCACTGGTTTTGCTGACAAGGACAGTTCGAAATTGATTAACAGATTTTTGAAGTGCGAGATCCACGGTTTGCTTATCACATTGTTCAATGGTCATTGTCGCCGAACAAACATTGGTAAAGCTAACATTTTGAGTGCCAGATTGTCGCAACTCGGACTTCAAACGATCCGCACGAGCGCGTAATTTAGAGTGGTCTAGGTGAGTAATGTCCTCTTCAAGTTTAGCCACAATCGCTTTCTTTTGAGTGAGAATGGATTGCTGTTCTTGTAGAGCTTGTTCTGCATTGAGACGTAAAATTTGATTCTGTTTTACACTGGCCCAGGCATTTTGGTATTTTTCTTGCGAAGAAGTAAGGTCGAGTTCGGGTTCGTCAATCATGCGGTTATAATCGCGTTCCAGATTAGACTTAGCTTTGGCTAAAGAACGGTCCAGTTTTTTCGCTTGCTTGTTGGTATCACTCAATTGCTGTTCATGGGTCTCAACGACTTGCTGTTGGGTGTCTGAGTCTTTCTGAGCGTTTGATAACTCGGTGTGCTTGGTAAAGAGTGCGTCATCGATTGCAAGGACCGATGTTGGTACATCTTCTGCAATGGTTGAGGTTGCAACTAAACCAGGAGCAAGTGCTAGCAAGAGAGCGGGTAAACCTCGTCGCATTGTTTTCCTACTTCATCAAATTAAAAATTAACGGTTATATTTTGAACGAAAACGCCACTTTTGCTCATTACATCCTGTCGAGGCAATGAGAAAATGGCGTCATGTCATAACGATCACAAAAAAACGAAAGCAAGAACGAATACGCGCTTGCTTTCATTTCCTAAATTTTAGCTCTCTTTGCTTGGGAGTAGCTTCACCCAAACCGTGTCACTACCGTTGATAGTGATCACGCGGTTATACGTCTCGAATCCATTTTTAGAAACGCTCACTTGGTGACGACCATTGGGCAACACAACTTCAACAGGCGTGCTGCCATAATTTACCCCGTTAATGACAACGGAGTCATTATATTGGTCGGAACGCACGGTCACGTTTGCCCATTTTTTATCATCTTTCTTGTTTGTCGTAGCAGTCGAATCACTGGTTAGGCAGTAACGGCTTGAGACATTAAGAAGCTTACAGGCCGCAACGGCTTCTGGCTTGGCTTGAAGTTGCGCTTGTAATTGAGTGAAGTATTCGTTGTTTCCTTCGAAACCACTGCGAACCACTTGGCTTTCCTGGATATGAATATTGAGCTGAACACCTTTCAGATTCTGTTTAGCAATGACCGACTCTGTAAGGTTATCAAGCAGCTGAGACCTAAAGGCTTTAACGGCCTTTTGTTT
Source organism: Vibrio genomosp. F10 str. 9ZD137 (assembly GCF_049974785.1). Taxonomy (NCBI): domain Bacteria; kingdom Pseudomonadati; phylum Pseudomonadota; class Gammaproteobacteria; order Vibrionales; family Vibrionaceae; genus Vibrio; species Vibrio genomosp. F10. The sequence goes on along the minus strand of NZ_JBNGCJ010000384.1, from coordinate 3,813 downwards.
GGTTAAGTGACTGCCTTGGTTGGCACACTCACCCAGTGTCATCGTAGTCGAGCAGGTCGTCTTGTAGCTGGTTTCAAGAACATCGCTTTCTCGAAGCTCCGATTGAATACGCTTAACGCGAGCATCTACGCGCAATTCTCTTAAGTTAGAAAACTCTGTGTTAAGACGAGCTTGCTTCTGTTTTACTTGAGAAAGGCGCATTTCGACTTCTGTCATCGCCTGATCATTTTCCAGTGTATCAGATTGATTTTTCTTAACCGCTGCCCAAGTTTCCTGATATTTCTTTTGGAATGAAATTAGGTCAGTCTCAGGGTCGTCAAGAAGGCGACTATACTGCTTATCTAACGCAGATTTAGCTCGATTGCGTTTCGCATTGAGATCTTTTGCATCGCGCGTTAGACGAGCTTGCTCGTTCTTAAGCTGCTGAAGTTTACCCGCTTCATCTTCATAATCTGAAGCAATGGTATCGAGTTCATTTTGCTTAATGTTGATTTTTTCATCGATAGCGGCAACCGGGTCTATCTGGTTGGCTTCTTCCGCATTCACCGATACAGATACCCAAAAAGGGCTTAGCGCAAGCAAGAGCGCTGGGATTCGACGTTTGATCATAGGTCCCTGCAACAAATTAACGTGTTAACCCACTTATCAGTGGAAAAGACAAACTTTTGACGACTTATTTGGTCGTCTCATAATAAAAATTTTGTTTCTATCAGCACGGAAAATTTATCAATAACAAGTTGATATAATAGTGTGTTCGATAAATTTTTATCAGTACCTGTCCATTTTGGTCTTTATCTTAAAATATGCAAGCCTATAATTTGATGCAGCATCCATCTATTTCGATTGAATCGACATTAACCGTAATTAATGTGCACTTGATCATTGTTCCATTTATGCGATCGCTCAAATTTTAACCATGGGGTTTGGGTGGGCACTCAGGGGTATGAGTGTGGTTTTATATCCGTTTTAATCGATCGGCGCCATTATATAATCGATGAATTTTGCGATAGTATGTGCAAATACATCAGGGTAGATTAGCAAAAATGAAAGAGATGAATGAAATCATGACGCCTATTTTTGGAAAAAGAGCCAATCTTTTGTCGCCTAAGCCTGCGGAATTGATCACTTTACCTTCTTATATGGACTGCCATGAACATCAATACACGCAAATTGTCATCGGTTTAAAAGGCAAAGCAGAGTTTGAAGTTGCAGGCAAAGGTAATTTGGTTGGTCCTGGGCAAGGTTGCGTTGTGACATCAGGAAGCGATCATGCTTTTGGTGGTGTTGTCGGAAACTCAGAAATATTGGTTCTCAATATGCCCAAGCCCAAAAATGATGACCCATTGCTGCTTCAAAAGCTGAATCAACTCTCTTGCTGCAATACGTATTTTCAATTAGACGATCAGATACAAAAATTGATTCAGATGCTGACGAACGAAATGCAGCTGCACCCTGATGATCTGTTATTAAGTCGTGCCTGCAACGATACGGTGGTTGCGCTTTTACAGAGGCACATTTCGACGTTTCAACACTCAAAAAAAGAGTCACGTTTCTCTTTAGACACGATAGATCGATACATAGAGCAGCACCTTAGTCGCAAAATATCGGTCGCTCAGCTCGCTGGATGTGTGTTTCTAGCGGAAAGTCAGTTTCATTACTTATTTAAAGAGCAGATGGGGATTACACCACATCAATATGTCTTAGGTAAACGCATCGACAGAGCTAAATCATTGATTGAAAAAGGCCACTATTCGTTGGGTCAAGTGGCTGAGTTAACGGGTTTCTCTGGGCAAAGTACTTTCGCTCATGCCTTTTCTAGGCTGCAGGGTATGTCTCCTCGCCAATACAAAAATGTACTTAATGTTAAATAAAATTGTTTATGCAGTATCATCCATTAGTTAATTCGGTGTGATTTTGTTTATATTCTGTTAAATAACGTAGAATACAGCAAATCATTCGGAGTTTTTGACAAGTAATCATCGTCGGCTCAAAATACACTCCCTGCCATGGTAGGAAACCTAAAGATTCTCTTTAGGTGTCAAATTGAGGAAAACCATGTTTACAGCGACCGATGTGTTGAAAGCAGAGTTTATGGATCAGCCACTGGATACCCTGTGGGCGCAGATCTCTCCCCTATATATGGTTGATGAGTCACAATGGCTTGAGCAGCTCATTCCTTTAGCAACCTCTTCAAACAATGAAAAACAAATAATTGAAGAGAAAACAACGCATTTAATTGAGGCGATTCGAGCGGACAAAAAATCCATTCAAATGATCGATGCTCTGCTATTGGAGTACAGTCTAGATACCCATGAAGGTATTTTACTTATGTGCTTGGCTGAGGCATTGATGCGAATTCCTGACAGCGCGACGGCCGATGCATTGATTAAAGATAAGCTGATCATTGCTGATTGGAAGTCTCATTTGAAAAATTCGGATTCAGTTTTCGTTAATGCCTCAACATGGGGATTGATGCTGACGGGTAAAGTGATAGGCCTATCAGAAAAAGAGTCGAACAGCCCAACTCAGGCGATGAATCGATTAGTCAACAAATTGTCCGAGCCTGTGATTCGTCAAGCGATGAACCAAGCAATGAAGATAATGGGGCATCAATTTGTGCTTGGTCGCAGTATCGAGCAAGCACAAAAGAATGGGCGTCCACTCGTCGATAAAGGCTACAGCTATTCTTTTGATATGTTGGGTGAAGCAGCATTAACAACCGCCGATGCTAACAAGTACTTTAAAAGTTATCTAATGGCTATTGAAGCTGTCGGACGTCAAATCCAAGGGCAAACCAGCGGCTCGCCGTCGTCAGTCTCGATTAAGCTTTCGGCACTGCATCCTAGGTACGAAGTGGCCAATTCGCAGCGCGTTCTCAATGAACTGTACGACACAGTGATGCAATTACTGGATAGAGCCGTTGAATTGGATGTCGCTATTACCATTGATGCAGAAGAAGCGGACCGTTTGGAATTGTCACTGCATCTGTTTAAAAAGCTGTATCGAAGCGAAAGAGTAAAAGGGTGGGGTAAGTTAGGCCTTGTCGTGCAAGCGTATCAAAAAAGAGCGCTTCCTGTGCTTGTCTGGTTAACCAAACTGGCCAAAGATCAAGGCGACCAAATCCCTCTCCGTTTAGTTAAAGGTGCCTATTGGGATACTGAGATTAAGTTATCTCAACAAGGTGGGTATGCTAATTACCCGGTGTACACTCGGAAAGAAGCCACCGATGTCGCCTACCTTGCTTGTGCTCGATTCTTATTGAGTGAGGGTGTTCAAGGACATATCTTCCCACAATTTGCCAGCCACAATGCGCAAACTGTTACCGCAATATCGGTAATGGCGACCCACGATCAATTCGAGTACCAACGTTTGCATGGTATGGGAGATGCTTTGCACGAGCATGCAAAAGCAACCTTCAAGCAGCCTGTTCGCATTTATGCTCCGGTTGGAAGCCATAAAGATCTTTTGCCTTATCTTGTTCGTCGTTTATTGGAAAACGGCGCGAACAGTTCATTTGTTCATCGATTGGTCGATGCGCGCTGTCCAATTGGTAGCTTGACTCAGCATCCCGTTGATATGCTGTTGGCTTTTGATTCTCTTAACAACCAAAGCATTCCTTTACCTGCACAGGTTTTTTCAGAGCGGAAAAACTCGTCTGGCGTCAATATTGATATCGAAAGCGAAGCGAAGGTTTTCGACAACCAAGTGTCGAGCTTCCTTGATAAACAGTGGTCAGCGGGGCCGATGATTGATGGCATTCAGATCGACGCCGAGCAGGAAGCTGAATCATTAGAGAGATCGGAAGAGCGGGTC
>NZ_JBNGCJ010000383.1:0-3303 GCF_049974785.1 Vibrio genomosp. F10 str. 9ZD137 | reverse complement strand
TTTAGTGCTAGCCACTACATCTTGCCTGCAAGCCACGATATGAGTGCCATGGCCTCAACTGACGAAAAAGGCGCAGATGAACCCCTCTATTGGGTGGCTCCAATGGATGCAAACTATCGCCGAGATCAGGCAGGGAAGTCGCCAATGGGGATGGACCTTGTCCCAGTCTACGCCTCTGATCTCGCGGGAGAAAATGAAGAAGCTGGCACCGTGACGATTAACCCAGCAGTCGAGAATAATTTAGGCGTAAAAACCGCATTCGTGACACAAGAAAAACTGTCGCCACGCATCGAAACCGTTGGCTATGTCGCGTTTGATGATAGCCTCGTTTGGCAAACCAATGTTCGCATCGCGGGTTGGGTTGAAAAACTCAACGTCAACGCGATCGGTGAGCAAGTTAACAAGGGGGATGTGCTATTCACTCTGTACTCTCCAGAGCTAGTGAAAGCACAAGAAGAGCTGCTGAATGCGTATCGAGCAGGGCACAAAGGGTTAATCCGTGGCGCGACGGATCGCTTAGTTTCACTCGGTGTTGATAAATCTCAAATCAGGCATATCGTAAAAGCAAATCGCGCCTCTCAAACCATTGATATTAAAGCGACCTCTGATGGCGTAATTGCCAGTTTAAACATTCGTGAAGGGGGCTACCTCTCTCCAGCGCAAACCGTGATCAGCGCAGGTCCTCTTAACGAAGTTTGGGTCGATGCGGAAGTCTTTGAGCGTCAATCACACTGGATCACAACGGGCAGCCAAGCCAGCATGACACTTGATGCCATACCGGGCCGTGAGTGGCAAGGCGTTGTCGATTACGTTTACCCCATCCTTGACCCAAAGACTCGTACCCTTCGCGTGCGACTTAAATTTACCAATCCAGAAGGTGAACTAAAACCCAATATGTTTGCCAATATTGCTTTGCAACCAGAATCAAGCGAAAGCGTGTTAACTATTCCACGATCATCGGTTATTCGTTCTGGTGGCATGACACGCGTGGTGCTTTCGCAAGGCGATGGAAAATACCGTTCGGCTCGCATTGAAGTGGGACGAGAAGCCGGTGAGAAAATCGAAGTCATTCAAGGTCTCAATGAGAACGATCGTATTGTGACATCAGCTCACTTCATGATCGATTCAGAATCAAGCCAATCAGCTGATCTTTCTCGCATCAATGGAGTTGAAGCCCCAGCCGAAACCGCATGGACGAAAGGGGAAATCACCGATGTTATGAAAGACCACCGCATGCTAACCATCAACCACCAGCCGGTTCCTGAGTGGAATTGGCCGGGAATGGTGATGAACTTCAATATTGCCGAAGATGTTGATATGGCACAACTGACTAAAGGCCAGATGATTGACTTTGAAATGCAACAAGGGGAATCAGGGCAGTACGATATCGTTACTCTCAATATAGATGACACGGTCATTGCCAGTGAGTTATGGGTCGATGGCGAGATCACTATGCTCATGGCTGATTTTGGCATGGTCACTTTAAAACATGCCGCCGCGCCTGAGTGGAGCTGGGATGCCGGTGAAATGAATTTTTCCGTTGGGGAAGATGTCGATTTATCGGGTTTAGTTGAAGGGCAAACGGTTCGATTTCTAATGTCCAAAGACGGCGCTGAACTCTCTTTAGTTGAGATTGACACTCTCTCAACTAAAGAAAGCCGTACTCAAGATGACAAAGCCTCAATGGATGCCCACGCCCATCACAATATGGGGGATAACCAATGATTACTGCCATTATTCGATGGTCAATCAATAATCGATTCTTGGTTTTAATAGCCTGTATTTTCCTTACCTTAGCGGGACTGTACAGCGTTAAAAATACGCCAGTTGATGCGCTGCCTGATCTCTCTGATGTGCAGGTCATCATAAAAACCAGCTACCCGGGGCAAGCACCACAGGTTGTGGAAGATCAGGTTACCTATCCACTAACAACGGCCATGCTCGCAGTACCGGGCGCTGAAACCGTTCGTGGGTATTCTTTTTTTGGCGACTCCTATGTTTACATCATCTTTAACGATGACACCGACATGTACTGGGCTCGTTCTAGAGTGTTGGAGTATTTAAGCCAAGTCGCCCCTAACCTTCCTGCCAACGCCAAGCCAACACTCGGCCCAGATGCGACGGGTGTGGGTTGGATTTACAGCTACGTGTTGCAAGACAAAACTGGGCAACATGATTTAGCCGAGCTGCGTAGCCTGCAAGACTGGTTCTTAAAGTACGAACTGCAAACCGTTGAGGGAGTATCAGAAGTGGCCACTGTGGGCGGTATGGTCAAGCAGTATCAGGTTCAGATAGATCCGGCGAAGCTTCGTGCCTACGACCTCACCTTGCAACAAATTAACATGGCAATCCAAGATGGCAACCAAGAAACGGGGGCTTCAGTGGTTGAGGTTGCAGAAGCTGAGCACATGGTTCGCACCACCGGCTATTTAAGCAGTATCGAAGACATTAAATCGCTGCCGCTTAAAGTCACCGACAAAGGCACGCCGCTTCTATTGGGTGACATTGCCGAGATCAATACTGGGCCACAAATGCGTCGCGGTATCTCTGAGCTTAATGGTGAGGGTGAAGCGGTAGGTGGTGTGATTGTGATGCGCTTTGGTGAGAACGCCAGTGAGGTCATCGATAATGTGAAAGCCAAGCTCAGTGAACTGCAACAAGGCCTTCCTGAGGGCGTCGAAATCGTGGCTACCTACGACCGTTCAACACTCATTGATGCCGCAGTCGAAAACCTATGGCAAAAACTCATTGAAGAGTTCATTGTTGTGGCGGTTGTTTGTGCGCTGTTCCTGTTTCATATCCGTTCATCACTGGTTATCGCGATTAGCTTACCTGTTGGTATTTTAAGTGCCTTCATCGTTATGCACTGGCAAGGCATCAACGCCAACATCATGTCTCTCGGTGGTATTGCCATTGCCATTGGTGCCATGGTGGATGGTGCGATCGTCATGATTGAGAACGTGCATAAGCATATTGAACGCACACCATTGACGGATAAAAACCGTTGGCAAGTGATCGGTAAAGCGGCTGAAGAAGTCGGTGCGCCGCTGTTCTTCTCGCTTCTCATCATTACACTCAGTTTTGTTCCTGTGTTTGCGTTAGAGGGCCAAGAAGGGAAGATGTTTTCGCCCCTCGCCTTTACCAAAACTTATGCCATGGCAGCATCAGCAGGGTTGGCCATCACACTAGTTCCCGTGCTGATGGGTTACTTTGTTCGCGGGAATATTCTTCCTGAACACAAAAACCCAATAAACAGAGGGCTTGTGGCGCTCTACCGCCCAATGCTGAATCTCAGCCTGAAAT
>NZ_JBNGCJ010000382.1:0-6330 GCF_049974785.1 Vibrio genomosp. F10 str. 9ZD137 | reverse complement strand
AATCGACATGATGACCGCGGCGGTTCATTGCCACGAGGAACGATTCAGCGACCAATGGCGCCAATTCGCTTTCGCCTTGACTATCAGGAATACGAACATGACGTAACGTATCTTTCGCGTGAGCAATAATTTGCTTTTGTAGCTTACGTACTCTGGGGATGTATTTTTCTAGCAGGATACGCTGAACGCCTTGATCTTTTTTACACACCACAACGTTTGGATGCTGCTTTAAAAAATCACACGCTTTAATATGGTGATCATCTGAGCCCGTTTGATTCATATTGGCATCTAAAAACAAACGACGCCCGAGCAACAATTCATTCTTACCTATCAATGAAACCACTTCCCCTACTTCATTAAACTGGATTTCACAATGGCCGATACTTAGCGCATGGAAGCCCGCTTGTACAACATAGGTTGTGTTTACCTTTATTCCGTAGTCATCGTCTTTTTCTAGCCCTAGAGCACTAAAATCACCTTGTAATCGGTGACTGTGCCCACCCACAATAACGCCGATACCACAGACTTGCTTTGCGAGTTCGATATCCGCTTCATACCCTAAGTGGCTAAGTAAAATTATCTTGTTGATTCCCTGTTTGTGTATCGCAGCCACCGTTCTTTTTGCGGTTTCTGTCGCGTCAACAAAGGGGGTATCAAAATCGGGGTTAGCAATATCCGCCATTTTATCCAACGAAAGACCGAATATTGCGATTGATTCTCCCCCTGCATCCTTAATCATCCAAGGGGCAATTTTTTCTTGATGACAAAAGCTCAATACATTTTTTGAGTCGGACACTCGGTACACTTTCTCTTTCTTTTCGTTGGAAAGGTCCCAGTTACCACAGAGCAAAGGAAAGTTGATGCGTTGAGCAAACTGAGCAACCGGTTCGTTTCCCATATCAAGCTCGTGATTACCCAAAGCCATTGCGTCAATGTCTAGTGCATTCAATAAATCTGCATTCGCCTTACCTTTAAAAAGAGAAAAGTACAGCGTACCTTGAAAGCAGTCCCCTGCATGCAGGAACACAAATGGCGTTTTCGTTTCTGTCGCATGTTGTTTCAGTTGCTTAGCTCGAGTGGCGATGCGTGCAAATCCCCCCGCACTGACGAACGGGGTTAGCGCCTGGCCTTGCACATCTAAGTTTAAATGCAATGACGTCGGTTCGAAATAAGAGTGGGTATCGTTAATGTGCGCCAGAATCATTTTAGCTGGTCTATTCTTCATGTTTTTGTTCATCATTTATCATCTATTCCCGCTCATCCTAGCGTGCAAATCATGACAGAATCGTGACTTTTATGAAACATTCTTGAAAAAGAAACGTCTCTTTTCCCCTATTTTTCCACTTTTCCCAGCTCACTCTGCAGAGATGTATTGATCGACAAAAATGATTATGTGAGCTAACAGTCTGCTTATTCGATACTTTTCTATTATGCTTATGGTTAAGTGATATAAAAACAAGTGAGATAAGAATACAGCGCACACAGTCACGTTATCTTATACTTAACTGCATTGGAGCCTGCCTATGCAAATAGAACGAATAGAGATTTCTGGTTTTAGAGGAATAAAACGCTTATCACTGCCACTGGGCGAACTCACCACACTTATTGGGGAAAACACATGGGGCAAGTCTTCGTTATTGGATGCCCTATCCGTTGCACTCCCCGCTAATGGGCAACCATACCGATTTGAGATGCAAGATTTTCATGTCGATTATTCCATCGCCCATCCACAAACCCAACATTTGCAAATTATCATTGCATTAAAATCCACCGACAAACATGAGATCAGAGCGGGTCGGTATCGAAAAATAAAACCGATTTGGGTCTATGATGAAGACAGCAACGCGCATATCTATTACCGAATCAGTGCCACACTTAAGCAGTATGAGGTAACGACTCAATTTGCGTTTTTAGACTGCCAAGGCAATCCGCTGCATCTGCACCACTCTGAAAAATTAGCTCAAGAACTGATGTCATTGCATCCCGTGATTCGACTTAAAGATTCTAGACGATTTGATCGCCCGTTTGATCAAACCAACGGGGTTAACACACGGATTGAAAAACGCATCGATAATACTTGCCGCCGTTTACTCGCCACCCCTGGTCACGTAAACAAGGGAGAAATGCGCAGCAGTCTGAATTCAATGAATATGCTCGTAGACCACTATTTTTCCTTTAAGAGTACCAGTCGAAAGAGTCCGAGAAAACAACGAGATGGGTTGTTTTTTAACACTCGTGCCAATGAGAAAAGCCTCTCACAAGTGGTCGAAGAAACGAAGAGCAAGCAAACACGCTTATTGATGATGGGGCTACTCAATGCCTACCTTCAAGCGAAAGGGCCAAATGACCTTCGCCGCTGTGCGCGTCCTCTGCTTATTTTAGAAGACCCAGAAGGAAGACTGCACCCTACTCATCTCGCCAGAGCTTGGAGTTTGCTTCAACTTCTCCCTATGCAAAAAATACTCACCACCAACAGCGGTGAGTTGCTTTCTCAAGTCCCTCTTTACACGATTAGACGCTTGGTTCGTCAATCAGACAAAACTATTGCCACCTCACTGCCTGAAAAAGGGTTCACTAAAGATGAGCTTCGCCGTATTGGCTTCCATATACGATTTCACCGCTCCGGTGCTCTATTTGCCCGTTGCTGGTTACTCGTTGAAGGGGAAACTGAGGTATGGCTTTTTAACGAACTGGCCAATCAATGTGGCTATAACCTTGCGGCTGAAGGTGTGCAGATTATTGAGTTTGCGCAGTCGGGTCTTAAGTCACTGATCAAGGTTGCCAAGGCATTTGGCATTGACTGGCACGTAGTGACTGATGGCGATCCTGCGGGGAAAAAATATTCGGCAACCGCCCGCGGACAGTTGGGTAGAGACCAAGAACGTCATCGGTTAACAGAATTGCCAGATCGAGATATTGAGCATTATTTGTACGCAAATGGATTTGAGCATTTCTTCAGAGACATGATTAGAATCCCCTATGACCATCCGATCCCAGCGAAAAAAGTGGTGGCACGCGTTCTAAAAAAACACGCGAAGCCCGATTTAGCATTAGCCATTGTTTCGTACTGTGAAGAACAAGGGGTTGATTTTATTCCTGTTCTTATAAGGTGGACTCTAAAAAGGGTTATTACGATGGCAAATGGTAATACCTAGGTGGGGAGAGGAACGCATTAGAAAAATGAGCGCCCACCTCGGAAATCAATGCCATCGTATCTTCAAGCCAATTAGCAATTAGACTCTAATCAGACTGATCAGATTAAGCGAGCGGCTTTGTCACCAAATCACTTTGATCTATCTTTTGGTGTAACCATAAACCGCTGGTTTTCATTAGATAACCAAAGATACCGCCCAAAACTAATGACGGGACCACGAGTTTCCAGTTTCCATCCGCAGCAAACGTCGCGCATGAACCAATAAAGGTTCCTGGAATATAGGAAAGCCAGCTCTGTTTCGCTTGAATACACATCAAGAACGCAACGATTGCAGTAATCACATACCCGAGAATCTCTAGACTCAGCATTGACGACGCATGGATGATAACGAGAGCCCAAAACACACCCGTTAAGTTAGTAATCAAGCTTTGGCCTAGCCCTTTAATACCGTCCTTAGGAGAGGCAAAGTAACTTGTACAGCCAAGAAAACCAGCCCAGGACAGCAAACCTAACGAAATGGCAATCCAGCCCCAAAGACCAGAAAGTATGCCTGTTGTTAATGAAATGGCAACCAATACACTCATTACTTATCTCCATCCTCGATAGTTGCATCAAGGAACAATCGTTAATCAAGAGGAGATACTAAAGCAAAGCAACGAGCCACAGGAAGATATTCATCACATTAATGTAACTTTGATTACTAATGATTTCATAAAAATGTGAATGCAATCGATTTAATGAGTCTGAGTCGATGATTTTAAGACGAGTTGTTGGTGGATTCATCTTGTCTGCTCTTTAAATATCATCATTTAATTTGATTGACAGCAAATATATCATCAATTTTTCTGTTACAGTTGGTTGCATAAAATAGGTTGTGCAGAAGAATTTGTTTCATTTGGGCAAAGCAAACACTGCAATTTGAGCAAGGGTGTCATTGTGACTTTAGAAAAAAACAACAACCATCAACTTTACTCACCCAGTGAAATGATGGCTGAAGCTGAAAAGTTTGCTTTAAGTAAAGCAAAAAAAACGGACGGTATGATCCTCGGGCTTTCCATGATGGCTGGTGCGTTTATTGGTCTTGCCTTTGTTTTCTACATCACCGTCACAACAGGAAGCGCTGCCGCAGGTTGGGGATTAAGCCGTTTTGCTGGCGGAGTTGCATTCAGTATGGGGCTGATTCTTATCGTCCTTTGCGGTGGCGAACTGTTCACAAGCTCGGTACTGTCATCGATTTCGTGGGCGAATAAGCAAATCACTTTTACAAAGATGCTATCGATTTGGGGTAAAGTGTATATCGGCAACCTATTGGGTGCCATGCTGGTGCTGCTTCTCGTTACGGCAGCAGGCTTATATCAGCTCGATGGAGGCCAATGGGGGTTGAACGCCCTGAATATCGCGCAACATAAACTACACCACACTCCTGTTCAAGCCTTTGCATTAGGGGTTCTTTGTAACCTATTAGTCTGTATGGCGATTTGGTTAACATTTTGCTCAGCCAATGCAATGACAAAATCCATATTGATCGTACTTCCGGTGTCGATGTTCGTCTCCAGTGGTTTTGAACACAGTGTCGCCAATATGTTTATGGTGCCACTGGGTATTGTTTTACAAAATTTCGCTCCTGACAGCTTTTGGTTACAGATTGGCGCCACTCCAAGTCAGTACACTGACCTCAATATCTATCAGTTCATTACGGCTAACTTGATCCCAGTTACACTGGGTAACATTGTTGGCGGCGCTGTTCTTGTTGGCCTGGCTAACTGGACAATTTACAGACGTCCACAACTTAAAGCCGCCAATTTGTCGACCATCACCACCGCGGCGACCTTAGATCCAGTTAAAAAAATCTCGTTTAACAACCAACTATCGGTCAAAGAAATTATGATGCCTTTGCCGATGACTCTAAGTGCCAACATGCAAACATCAGTTGCGATAGATTTGCTGTTGGAGAACAATCTCGATGGTGCCCCTGTTTGCGATATTGAGGGCCGTCTGGTCGGATTTTTTTCCGCACACGATGTCATGGTTGACTTATGGTGCAAGGATTATGTCGCCGCCAGCAATCAAAAAGTCGTCGATTTGATGTCACGGGATGTGATTGCTATACAGGCACATGAACGTTTGATTGATGTTGCCGAGTTCCTATGCATCGATAAAGATAAACTCTACCCCACGAGCAGTGCCGGTATCGGTACAGCAACCCATTTTAGTACCTTATCGCTAGAGCAACGAGCAAAGTCGATGAAAGTTGCTAGACCGCAGATTATTCCTGTACTAGAAGGTGAACAATTCATTGGAGTCATTAGTCGCCATGAAATCTTAAGAGCACTTCGTCCAGTGTATGGAGAGAGTTTTATTTTGATTAAAAACGATGAGCGCGGGAATGCGTAGAATTTTTGTTATTCAGTGCGTATGACATCGTGTCCTGTTCCACTGTGTAAAAAATAAAAACCCGTGAGGTTAAACTCAACGGGTTTTTTAATAGCTGTATCTTTTCAGTCACTGTGTATTTCTATAGATTCAGGCTTTTAGCCTTACTTCTTAATACCTTCAACATGCAATTCCATGTCAACATAGCTAGAATCGCCCATCACTTTAATGGCAAAGTCTGATAACTCTAATCTTGTTGTGCCAACAAAACCAACACGTTCACCACCCCAAGGGTCTGTTCCTTCACCGATCAATTCTGCGTTGATGATGATTGGTTTCGTTTGCCCGTGAAGCGATAAATCGCCCATAATATCAAACTGTCCATCACCGTTATCGACAACTTTGTTACTCACAAACGTTGCTGTCGAATATTTCGATGCATTAATGAAATCATCACTGCGTAGGTGTTTATCACGCTCTGCATGATTAGAGTCCAGACTACGCGTGTCAACATTCACCGTCACACTTGAATTCGATAGATCTTTTCCATCGTAAGAGAACACACCATCAAATTGGTTGAAACGACCTTTGATGAAGCTGTAGCCTAGGTGACTGACTTTAAAGTTAACCGAAGCATGTGCGCCTTTAGTATCAATCACGTAATCTGCTGCATGAGCACCGACTGATGAAAGCAATGCCATAGCGAGGCCTGTAGCCATTAGTGTTTTTTTCATTTTTTTATCCCTATCATCTTGTTGAGCGTATTATCTTTATCGATAAAGTGATGTTTCAATGCAGCTAAC
>NZ_JBNGCJ010000381.1:0-8887 GCF_049974785.1 Vibrio genomosp. F10 str. 9ZD137 | reverse complement strand
GGCTTTTGAATCTTCAACGTATTCAAGGTCACATAGAATGTCTTTGCCCAGAATACCTACCGAGACCGCTGATACATGCCCTTTCATTGGGTTCTTTTTCAGCTTACCGCTCGCAATAAGCGACTGAAATGCATCGGCCATAGCCACACTGGCCCCAGAAATAGAAGCAGTACGAGTACCGCCATCCGCTTGAATAACATCACAATCAACCGTGATCATGATTTCACCCATCGCCTTTAAATCAACCACAGCACGAAGGCTACGAGCGATCAAACGTTGGATTTCCATCGTACGACCACCTTGCTTACCACTTGCCGCTTCACGACGAGTACGCGTGTGAGTCGCGCGTGGCAACATACCGTATTCTGCCGTTACCCAACCTTTACCTTGACCTTTCAACCAACGAGGAACGTTCTCTTCAATCGTTGCGTTACACAAAACTTTCGTATTACCGAACTCAACCAACACAGAACCTTCTGCATATGCGGTGTAATTACGAGTAATTTTAATTGGGCGAACTTGGTCCGCTGCGCGATCGTTTGGACGCATAGGGCATATACCTTTATTTGGATGAGACGGAGTGAATTGGGGCAAGATTATATAGGAAATATGAAAGAAGGAAAAGAAAGGGTAGTAAGAGGGGGAGAAAGAGGAAGGCAAGAAGATCGAAGAAAAGTCGGTAGGGGAAACAAATTAGATAGAAAAATCTGCTACTATTGCGCGGTTAATTTTCACCTAATATTGAGACAGGAAAATTCGATGATTTATAGTATGACAGCCTACGCACGTAAAGAAGTGAAAGGCGAATGGGGCACCGCTGTTTGGGAAATTCGCTCGGTAAACCAGCGTTACTTAGAAACTTACTTCCGCATGCCAGAGCAGTTTCGCGGTTTAGAGCCAGTGCTTCGTGAGCGTTTTCGTAAGCGTTTAGCGCGCGGAAAAGTAGAGTGTAATCTGCGTTTTGAAGCAAACCCTGCCGCTAAAGGCGATTTAACCATCAATCAAGATTTAGCTAAGCAAGTGATCAATGCGGCAAATCAAGTGATGTCGTTAACTGGCGAAGAGAGCCGTTTGAACCCATTTCAAATCATGAACTGGCCGGGTGTTATGGAAACACCAGAGCAAGACATGAACAGCATCAACAAAGACCTTTTGGTTGGATTTGATGAAGCAATTAAAGAGTTCATCGAGGCGCGTGCAAGCGAAGGTGCCAACATGAAAGCACTGATCGACCAACGTTTGGCGGCTATTACAGAAGAAGTGGTGAAAGTACGCGCGCGCATGCCTGAAATTTTAGAATGGCAACGTGAGCGTCTATTGAAGAAGTTTGAAGAAGCGAACATTGAACTCGATGGCTCTCGCGTCGAACAAGAGCTTATCTTGCTTGCACAAAAATCCGATGTAGCCGAAGAGCTGGATCGCTTAGATTCACACGTGAAAGAAGCCAATGCTGTGATGAAGAGAGGTGGCGCTTGTGGTCGTAAACTAGACTTCATGATGCAAGAGTTCAACCGCGAATCCAATACGCTAGCGTCTAAATCTATCAGCACCGACATCACTGCATCAGGTGTTGAGTTAAAAGTGCTTATCGAGCAAATGCGCGAGCAGATCCAGAATATAGAATAAAGTTAATTATTTTGAGATCAAAAAAACCAGAGCCATTTTTTGCTCTGGTTTTTTTATTTTTACTGGACAGTTAATCACTTAATTTATAATAGAACCAAGTAAGTCATGAACAACACACTCAGCGCGTAAATCACTGGGTGGACTTGCTTGCCTTTACCCGCAACCACCATCGTAAATGCATAACTGATAAAGCCCATCGCCATGCCGTTTGCAGGAGAGAAACTTAATACTGTAAACATGATGGTAAAGAAGGCAGCAATGCGTGACTCTTTCTTTTCCCAGTTAATTTGACCTAGGCGACCAATCATGTAGATACCAACCACCACCATCGCGGGTGCCACCATCGCAGCAGAGAAGATAGAGAACAGCGGATATAAGAATAGCGAGATTAAGAATAAACCGGCAACCATCACCGCAGCCAAGCCAGTTTTCGCCCCTTGTGAAGAAGCAATACCCGATTCAGAGAATGCGGTAATAGACGTCGTACCTAATACTGAACCAATCACGGTTCCGCCTGCATCAGCAACCAATGCTGAGCGTGCATTCGGTACCTTGCCATCTTTATCGATAATACCCGCATCACGACCAACACCAACAATCGTACTTAGCCCATCAAAGAAATCGACAATCAAGAAGATGATCACGATGAAAAGCAGATCAAACATCTTCTCTGCGGTAAATCCTGAGAAGTTAAAGATCGCACCAAAACTGCCTTCCATACTTGGTGGCATAGTGACAAACTGATCTGGGATCGGCGCGTGATTGGTGCCCAAGAAAATATCAGCAAGAATGGTTAAAACGATCGCTGAAACAAACGAAATGAACGTCGCCAGTTTAATATCACGAACCATACAGCCCAAAGCTATAAAAATACTGATGAACGCGATCAACACTTGTGGATTAGTAATATCTCCCATACCGACAAGAACAAACGGATTCGACACAATGATGCCTGCGTTCTTTAAGCCTAGAAAAGCGATAAATAGGCCGAGAGAAACGGTAATCGCCAACTTAAGATCTTCGGGAATCGACTCAATCATGGCTTTGCGCAAGTTCGTCATTGAAAGAATTAGATAGAGCACACCTGATAAGAAAATACCAAACAACGCTTCATGCCAAACCAAAGCGACAGAGCCACTGAACAATAGCCCTTTAAAAAAGCCGTTCATACTCATCCCTGGTGCAAGCATCACAGGGTAATTACCAAATACGCCCATCACCAGCGTTGCAAGCGCAGCCGCCAGTGCGGTAGCGGTAAAGATGGCACCACGATCCATACCAGGAATATCACCTAGAATCGCTGGGTTAACCGCGAGGATGTAACTCATGGCCAAAAAAGTAATAAAGCCGGCATACAGCTCTGTGCCAATGGTGGATTTTCTTTCGGTAATTTTGAAGGTTGACTCAAGAAAAGAATCAGACGCTCTATCCTTAATACTAGTATCGATGCTCACAACGGAACCCTATTCAGTTAATTTAAAAATTCGGTGGGATTATCACGCTGAATATGAAGGTCCGTTTAACAGCGACACAACCAAAAATGACTGTAGCAACCGAGTTAGGCTCAGTAGTAGAAACGTTTAGACCAAATCACTAAACATATACAGTGCGATAAAACTTTGGCGCGAATTTTAATCGCTCCGGTGAATAATTCAATGATTTTCGACATGAATTAAGAATAAAAATTACACAATAAATCAAACGCTTGATAAACAAGCAAACGATTGCCAAAATATTCATTATCCTGCCTTTTTTACTCTTTACGAATCCGCATTTCTCACTCATACCAACCAATAAAGAGTGATGTGATTGCCCAGACCATTCTCTTGTCCAAAACACGTAAAACATGCTACTCTTCGCCTCCATTTTTCTGGCCTAAAAAACCACCAATTTACTCGATAAATCGACCAATGATTTATCCCCTTGGTGACGATAATTTGGGTCAGTGCTATCTTTAATTGAAGACGAAGCACTTTCGACTTCCATTCAACCAAACGTGGAACAGTACAAATGGGCAAAGGTACTCTATATATCGTATCTGCACCTAGCGGCGCAGGAAAATCTAGCTTGATCTCAGCGATGCTAGAAACCAATCCAACCTATGCTATGAAAGTATCGGTTTCTCATACGACTCGCGGCATGCGTCCGGGTGAACAAGATGGCGTTCACTACCATTTCGTACAGAAAGAACACTTTGAAGACCTGATCGGTAAAGGCCAGTTTTTAGAATACGCAGAAGTATTTGGTAATTACTACGGCACTTCTCAGGTTTGGATTGAAGAAAATTTAGAAAAAGGCATTGATGTCTTTCTTGATATTGACTGGCAAGGCGCTCGTCAAATACGCGAAAAAATGCCACTGGCTCGCAGCGTTTTCATTCTACCGCCTTCAAATGGCGAGCTTGAACGTCGCTTAAATGCTCGCGGTCAAGACAGCGATGCTGTGATTGCCAAACGCATGGCAGAAGCAAAAGCAGAGATCTCTCACTACAATGAATACGACTACGTGATCATTAATGATGACTTCGATGCCGCTCTGATGGACTTTAAAGCCATTATTCGCGCCGAAAGATTGAAACAAGATAAACAAGCAGCCAAGTATAAAGGCATGCTTGACGCACTTTTGGCTGAATAATCGACCTGACTAGCCAAAATACGCGAAATGAATATAGCGGCTCTGAGAATTCACACTCACTCTTAGCGCCTTTAATACACAAGATCCTTTAGGATCAAATCTATTTAATCGCTAGAAAGTATTGATATAAGCTTGTATACTTTCTCGTCATTAAAAATTTAAGTTAACTAATTGGAGTCCTCATGGCACGCGTAACTGTTCAAGATGCTGTTGAAAAAGTAGGTAATCGTTTCGACCTAGTTCTTATTTCGGCACGCCGCGCTCGTCAAATGCAGACTGGCGGTAAAGATTCATTAGTGCCAGAAGAGAATGATAAGCCAACGGTTATCGCTCTACGCGAAATCGAAGAAGGGCTTATTACTAAAGATGTTCTAGACGCACGTGAGCGCCAAGAGCAACAAGAGCAAGAAGCAGCAGAACTCGCAGCAGTCAGTAGCATCGCTCACACTCGCTAGCTTGTCCGCAAAGAACTTGTCCACGAAGAACTGGCTTGCTAGTGATTTCTTTGTACATTTCTTTGCAAAGTAAAGTAAGTTGCTTATTACCATTAAACAACCTGCCGGGCCTATAATTTGTATCTATTTGATAGCCTCAAAGACGTTGCCCAAGAATACCTAACAGAGCCTCAAATTGAGGCTCTGCGTCAATCTTATGTGGTAGCAAGAGACGCCCATGAAGGGCAAACCCGCTCAAGCGGTGAACCATACATCATCCACCCTGTTGCTGTGTCTCGTATCTTAGCTGAAATGCGCCTGGATATTGAAACTCTACAAGCTGCTCTCCTTCACGATGTCATTGAAGACTGTGATGTCACAAAAGAAGATTTAGAAGCGCAGTTTGGCAATACAGTTGCAGAACTCGTTGATGGTGTGTCTAAGCTGGATAAGCTTAAATTTCGAGATCGCAAAGAAGCTCAAGCTGAAAACTTCCGTAAGATGGTCCTTGCAATGGTGCAAGACATCCGCGTTATTTTAATCAAGCTTGCTGACCGTACTCACAACATGCGTACATTAGGTGCATTGCGCCCTGATAAAAAACGTCGCATCGCTCGTGAGACTCTTGAAATATACTCTCCTTTGGCGCATCGCCTTGGTATCCACAATATCAAAACAGAGCTAGAAGAGCTGGGTTTTGAAGCGCTCTACCCTAATCGCTATCGAGTCCTTCGAGAAGTGGTCAAAGCCGCGCGTGGCAACCGAAAAGAGATGATTCAGCGCATTCACAGTGAGATTGAAGGCCGCCTAGAAGATTTTGGGCTCAAAGCTCGAGTGTTCGGACGCGAGAAAAACCTTTATTCCATCTACAACAAGATGAAAACCAAAGATCAGCGATTCCATACCATTATGGATATCTATGCGTTCCGTGTGGTCATCGACAGTGTAGACACCTGTTACCGCGTTCTTGGTCAAGTTCACAGTTTGTATAAGCCTCGCCCTGGTCGCATGAAAGATTACATTGCGGTTCCAAAAGCCAATGGTTATCAATCTTTACATACCTCAATGATTGGCCCTCACGGTGTTCCAGTTGAAGTACAGATTCGCACTGAAGACATGGACCAAATGGCCGACAAAGGTGTCGCTGCGCACTGGTCATATAAAAATGACAGTGATCGCACTGGCACAACAGCGCAAGTGAAAGCTCAGCGCTGGATGCAAAGCCTACTCGAACTTCAGCAAAGTGCCGGTAACTCTTTTGAGTTCATTGAAAACGTGAAATCTGATCTGTTCCCAGATGAAATTTACGTCTTCACACCAAAAGGTCGCATCGTTGAACTGCCTGCAGGGGCAACCGCTGTCGACTTTGCGTACGCGGTGCATACCGATGTGGGCAATATGTGTGTCGGTGCTCGTGTCGATAGAAACCCATACCCACTGAGCAAATCGCTAAAGAACGGGCAAACCATCGAAATCATCAGTGCACCGGGCGCGCGCCCAAATGCAGCCTGGCTTAACTATGTGGTGACTTCTCGAGCCCGCACTAAGATTCGTCAAGTACTGAAAACCATGCGTCGTGAAGAATCGGTCACACTGGGTCGTCGTCTGCTTAATCACGCACTCGGTGATCAGTCGATTTCCGATGTCAGTGAAGACAATATTCAACAAGTGCTGAGTGACCTAAAAATCCCGACATTGGAAGATTTATTGGCCGCTATTGGTCTTGGTGAACTCATGAGTATCGTCATCGCTCGACGCTTGCTAGGCGATAGCGATGAATTAACCGAAGTGATCACCAAAGATGGAAAGCCTAAGAAGAAACTGCCAATTCGAGGGGCTGAAGGAATCCTACTGACGTTCGCGAAATGTTGTCACCCAATCCCTGATGATCACATCATAGCGCACGTCTCTCCAGGTCGTGGCCTTGTGGTCCACCGCGAAACGTGTCCGAATGTTCGCGGGTACCAAAAAGAACCCGATAAGTACATGGGCGTTGAATGGACCGAAGATTACGAGCAAGAGTTCATTACCGAGTTAACGATCGATATGCAAAATAGCCAAGGGGCTCTAGCAGAATTGACCAATGTTATCTCTAAAACGGGCTCGAATATTCACGGAATTTCAACGGAAGAGCGTGACGGTCGCTTATATACCATCACCATGCTACTGACAACGAAAGATCGTGTGCATCTTGCTGGGATCATGAAGAAGATTCGAGTGATGCCTCAAGCGTTGAGAGTTCGACGCAAGAGAAACTAGCTTGTTTACGCCTTTAAAATGCGCTCATAATTGGGCGCATTTTTACAATATCGGCACAATAAAATCATAATGAAAAAGATTAGAAACCTATGAATTTAGAACGCTACCAACGCATTCAAGATGTCCTCAAAGCTCGTCAAACCGACCTCACTTTGTGCTTGGAAGAAGTCCATAAACCCAATAACGTTTCGGCGATTATCCGTACCGCTGATGCAACCGGTATTCACAAAATCCATGCAATTTGGCCTAGTGCTCAGATGCGTACACTCAGCCACACCTCAGCAGGCGCAAGAAACTGGGTAGAAGTCGACACACACAACGACATTATTGATGCAGTCGCCGAATTCAAAGCACAGGGCATGCAGATTTTAGTCACGAACCTATCTGATACCGCGGTTGATTTTCGCGAGATTGATTACACCAAACCGACCGTCATCATTCTTGGCAATGAAAAGGTAGGAGCCTCCAAAAAAGCACTAGAGCTTGCTGACCAAGACATCATCATTCCAATGATGGGCATGGTGCAATCACTCAATGTGTCAGTGGCGAGCGCGATTGTTTTATACGAAGCGCAGCGCCAACGCCAAGAAGCGGGCATGTACGATCGAGAAGAGAGCGCTATTCCCGAAGAATCGATTCACCGTACGCTATTTGAACGCGGTCACCCGGTACTTGCGAAAGTCGCGAAACGTAAGAAATTGCCTTACCCACCTCTGGATCACGAAGGACAAATCGTGGCCGATGAAGCTTGGTGGAAAGAGATGCAAAAAGCATAAAAGCTGAGTCGAAAAGAAGCTGATAAGAAGCTGATAAGAAGCTGATAAGAAGCCTAAAATAGGACGGAAATAGGTTCAATACAGGGTAGAAACCGAAGATGGGCCTCTTTTCCACCCTATTTCCTGCCTTCTCTTTCCATCTTGTTTCCATTTTTGACTGTACAAAAACACAGCCCAATGGTTAACTAGGTTTATCCACCGACGGCTGCCTTATGAGCGAATTTTATGTCCCAACTTCTTTCCGCTATCCCTCTCACTTCACTGTCTGGTGTTGGTGCTAAAGTCTCAGAAAAGCTGGAAAAAGTTGGCCTCAATACGGTTCAAGATTTGCTGTTTCACCTTCCCTACCGCTACGAAGATCGTACGCGTGTTTACCCGATTGCAAAGCTTCATGCCGGGTTATGGGCCGCGGTACAGGGCAAGGTAATGTCTGTCGATACCATTTTTGGCAAACGAAAAATGCTCGCCGTTAAAATCAGTGATGGCAATGGCACCATTACTCTACGATTTTTTAACTTTACCGCGGGTATTAAAAACAATTTTTCAGAAGGGAAATGGGTTCACGCTTACGGTGAAATAAAACGGGGAGGAATGGGCCTTGAGATCATTCACCCTGACTTTAAATTTTCATCTCCAGAGCAGAGCCCAGATACCGAGCAAACATTAACACCTGTTTACCCAACCACTGATGGGTTAAGACAATTAACACTTAGGAACATCACAGATCAAGCACTGGCGTTGCTCGATAAAGCGGCCGTACAAGAACTGTTACCTGCAGGGCTTTACGACCACCAACAAACGCTCGCTCAGGCGCTGCATACGATTCATCGACCGCCACCCACTATCGATCTAGAGCAATTTGATGAAGGCAAGCACCCAGCTCAGCTTCGGCTGATCATCGAAGAATTATTGGCGCAAAATTTATCCATGCTCGCTGTCCGAAGCAAAGGTCAACAAGACCATGCTATCGCGCTGCCGGCCGTTGATACACTCAAGAAACAGCTGCTCGAACAGCTTTCCTTTACCCCAACCAATGCGCAATCAAGAGTGGTGAGTGAAATCGAGCATGATCTCGCACTAAGTCATCCAATGATGCGTTTAGTGCAAGGGGATGTCGGTTCCGGTAAAACCCTAGTGGCAGCGCTGGCAGCAGTTCGA
>NZ_JBNGCJ010000380.1:0-2781 GCF_049974785.1 Vibrio genomosp. F10 str. 9ZD137 | reverse complement strand
ACCGCTCTTCCGATCTTGCTCTGTGCTTTCACTCGCCGTTTTTAGCGTTGATCTAATGGCTTGAGAAGCCGAGTGCAGTGCGGCTGATATTTCACCAATTTCATCTTTTCGAGTTATGGTGAAATCTTGAGTAAGATCCCCTTCTTCGAGCTTTTTCACTCTAGCGATCAAAGTACTTAACGGTTGGCAGATATCGTTGGCAATCATAATACCGAAAACAATAAGGAGCACCAAAACAACCGCAATTTTGCCTACCTGCCCGATAGTGTTCTCCATAAAACGTGACTCAATATCGAGAAGGTGAACCCCTGTCCCTATCACCCAGTTCCATTGAGTAAAGTTTTCTACGTAAGAGACTTTTTCCGAAGTTTCACCACTAGGGGCTACCCAAGCGTAAGTCAAGAAACCTTCCCCAACCCCACGACCAATCGTAGTCATTTCTAACCAATGCTGTTTTCCCGAAGCATCAGTGACCGATTGCATCGATTGACCCTCTTGAGTCTTACGCAGGGGGTGCATTATCAAGGTGTTATCAGTATCAACGATCCAAAAATAATTATTTCCCTCAAAGCGCATCGATTCCAATGCAAGCTTAGCTTCTGTTTGTGCTCGCTCTTGGTCATTGGGGTACTTGTTGGAATAGTACTGAACCAAACTCACCGCCGCCTTGACTTGCTCTTTCATCGCGGATTTCCGATCGGAAATATCCGTTTGATAGGATTGATGCAAATGAAAAACAGTCGTCATTAACATCAGCGTAGCGGCAATAGCAACCAAGCCCATCAACTTGGTTTTTACCTTGTATTTTTGTAATACGCTCATCATTTAAATTTCCTTAGCATTAGTATCATTCGGCAGTGCAACGGGTAGTATAGTAGCTGAAACCATGACATATAGATATTTTGAATCTCATGGTTGAGAACTCATCCAATATGTTGATATCTAACCGTCAAAAAAGAAAAATATCCCTCCTTTCTACCATTGCTTGGTACCAGTGCTTTCTAACATTACTTTCTAACATTGCTTTCTAACATTGCTTGCTGCCATTACTTTCTAGTAACGAAAGCGATGTAAAAGCGGTAATGGAATCTGAATATAAAAAGCCGGATACTTCATATCAGCATCCGGCTAATTGCTTGCTATTCACTCAGTGCTTAGATTTGCCAGTGCTTAGATTTGAGCAAATGATCCTTCCCAGGTGAATGTTTCTCCGGCAAATTCAACCGTATGTGTTGACTGTTGATTGGCTTCGACTTGGTTAGAAATACCGTAGTGGTAAGTGTTGCCTGACGTTGTTGCAAGTCGAATCACAGTGCCTACGCTGTTGTGACCAACAACTGTGACAGACTCAACTAGGCCACGAGCGTTTACTGATTGCTCGAACTCTTCATTGAAGTAACCGTGTGTCTCTAGTACAGAAGCGAATACGTGATCTTTTGCCGTTTGACGGTGGATCATCGCAGGTTCGCTGCGTAGGTTGAAGTCATGGTCGTTTGCGCCTAGGCGAGCAAAGATAACTTCGCTGTCTGCCGCAGTTGCACTGGTTACTAACGAGTAGTAGCTGTTGTTTACTAGCCAGCTAACAAGAGAACTGCCTTCGACTTTACCTGAGCCTAGGTTCCATAGGTGTTGGTAGCCATCAGACTCACCCACAGGCTTAAGCGTGCTTTCTGTTTGGTATTCAAAGTCAGTACGGATGATCTGACCTGTGTAGTGTACAGGTAGGTCGTACTGGTTCTCTTGCTCAGACTCAATGCGGTAAACATCAATCACCAGTGGTTTTTCAAACTCAGGAAGGTCAGCAAGAAGGATGCTGCGTTGCATCTCTGTGCCTTCGTAGTAACCTGAGATACGGCCGCTCATGCCTTGTAACTTAGCGTTGTCGATATTGAAGAAATGCTTCTGACCAAACTTAGACTCGGCCAATGCTGTATTGAAGTTGTTCTGTGTTTTCTGGTTCACGGTTACCGTGTTGTGAGCAACCGTCTGCTTACAATATGACTTGTTCTCTGGAATGTAACGACCCCCGAACTTAGGCTCTACGTTTACCCAACGACCGTAACCGTAGTCATGCAGTACTTCAACTCCACGGTTGAATACGCTTAAGTGCAGGCCATCGTAGTGACCATGGTCTAGTGCAGAGTGGTACTGGTGATCGCTGCCGTGTTGACCAAACCAAATTAGCGCCATGGTGTCGTCGTCTTGCGCATCGCGGTGACGTAAGATGCCTAGACCACCTTTTTCGCCTTCTGGGCCATCTGTGATGTATAGGCTGCCCCAGTTGAATGGCTTAATTTCATCAGCGGCATCAACAGCGTTAGATAGAGTCAGACCTGAGCTGTGAACCCATACATTTTGCTGGTGGTTAGCCATTGCAAGTAGCGTTTCAGCTTGCTCGTAACGGTGGAAACATACTGATGTTGCCATAACAACACCTTCATCGTTAATAGAGATTGTCTTTGATGAGTCATTACATGCAGGTAAAGAGCCGTCAGGGAACGCGGTCTTGAATACAGCGTAAGAGGTTGTCTTGATAACAGAGTCGTTGAATTCGTAAATGCCGATTTCTGGTTGACGACGCTCAATCGCTTCTGCGAATAAGTAGATTGGGCGTAGAGAGAAACGGTGGTAGTAAGGACCTTCCATGTAGTAGCCATCTGGCGAGAACAGTTGGTCAAGTTGTGCTAGGAAGCCGCCGCTGACTTTATCGAGTTTTAGACCATACATTGCTTTATCAACAGACTCTTGGTCATTGATCGCGTAACCACAGATACCTACAGC
>NZ_JBNGCJ010000379.1:0-7559 GCF_049974785.1 Vibrio genomosp. F10 str. 9ZD137 | reverse complement strand
TACATCCATTGGCAGTTTAATGGTTATTCGGCCTTACCGTTATTTCAGCTTAGCCCTCATTACAGACAGCAAGGCGCCTATCAGTAGTGAGGCTTTGCTCGTGTCTCCAAATCATTCATTGAAAAAAACAACCAATACCACGGATGAGCTCTCTATTGTCAATCAACGTTCAATGATCGACGAAGGCTAGCCATGATGTCATTCACAAAGAGAGCGCTGCCCATTAAGGTTGTTAGTCTATTCTTATGTTAGAACGGGAGCTCGCCGCTTGGTTGGCGTTATCTTTTACCCCTAAGATCGGCAGTAAGGCACTCGCTCGGCTTATAGCGGTTGACGCACCGTGTAATCTGATGGATAGAGACACAGAATCGTTGTCCTCTCTTGGTTTATCTCGTGAGCAGATTACCTATTTTAAGCAAGGTTCTGAGCGTGATGTAGGTATGTGTATGGAGTGGTTCCAGGCATCCAATCATCATATTTTGACGCCTCTCGATGAGGAGTACCCTCCTTTACTCAAAGAGGTAGCCTTGCCTCCCCCTGTTTTGTTCGTTAAAGGTGATGTAACCACACTGTCTCATCCACAAATCGCTATGGTTGGCAGCAGAAATGCCAGTATGGAAGGATTGAATAGTGCTAAGTCTTATGCAAGTCGTTTTGTTCAGCATGGGTTAGTGGTGACGAGTGGTTTGGCTTTGGGAATTGATGGACATGCTCATGATGGGGCGTTGAGTGCGGATGGAAAAACCATTGCCGTATTGGGTTCGGGATTGGATCAAGTTTATCCATCTAGGCACAAGGGCCTGGCAGGACGGATCATAGAATCAGGGGCACTGGTGTCTGAGTTCGCTCCACAGATTAAGCCAAGGCCAACGCACTTTCCGCGCAGAAACCGCATTATCAGTGGTTTGTCGGTTGGGGTACTGGTCGTTGAAGCGGCAGAAAAAAGTGGCTCACTGATCACTGCAAGGTATGCCGCTGAACAAGGGCGAGATGTGTTTGCGATTCCGGGATCTATTTATAGCGGTAATAACCAAGGGGGGAATGCACTGATTAAAAACGGCGCTTGTTTGGTTCAAAGTGAACAAGATGTTTTAGATGAAATCGATACTTTGGTAGACTGGTCGATTAAACAACGGTTCAGCAGTCAAGCTGAGCTGTTTGATCAAATAGAGAGCGAACAAGAATTGCCATTTCCACAACTGTTAGCTAACGTAGGGGTAGAGGCTACGCCAGTTGATATTCTCGCGAGCAGGACCAATATACCTGTTCATGAAGTCATGATGCAGATCCTAGAGCTTGAGCTTTCAGGGCATGTTGTTGCAGTTTCCGGTGGCTATATTCGAAATGGGAGGGGCTAGCTATGATGATGGACATACTGATGTATTTGTTCGAAACCTATATCCATAGCGATGTGGAATTACAAGTGGACCAAGATGAACTTGAAGATGAACTTCTTCGCGCGGGGTTTCACGAGAAAGATATCTATAAAGCCCTTCATTGGTTGGAAGAGTTGGCATTACTTCAACAAAGTGATGAGCATTCGGCTATTTCTACTTGTGCAGCGACATCAATGCGCATTTACACGGCAAAAGAGATGCAGCGGCTTGATTTAGAAAGTCGTGGCTTCTTACTGTTTTTAGAGCATATTAATGTGCTCACAACAGAAACACGTGAAATGGTGGTTGATCGCGTGATGGGGCTAGAAACCAACGAATTTGAATTGGATGATTTGAAGTGGATTATTTTGATGGTGCTGTTTAATGTACCTGGAAATGAAAATGCTTATACGCTAATGGAAGAGCTGTTATACACAACCGAGCAAGGTATTTTGCATTAAGTTGCCACCTTTGATTAACCACTTAAGAGCCCAATGAGCAGTAAAATAGATCAACATTTATTTTCAAACCACGAGCATGCGCTAGAACATGAACCTTGCCCTAATTGTGATGGAAAGCTTCAACTCCGCCATGGCAAACACGGCCCTTTTTTAGGTTGTACTCAATACCCTAGCTGTGATTTTATTCGACCATTGCATCAAAATGATGGGCACATAATAAAACCATTGGGTGTCGCTTGCCCATTATGTACAAACGAGTTGGTTTTACGCCAGGGGCGATATGGGATGTTCATTGGCTGTAGTAACTACCCTACTTGTCATCACATTGAATCATTAGACAACAAAAGTGATGACAAAGTACCGCAGTACGCGTGTCCTGATTGCGGTAAAGGACACCTCGCTGAGAGGAAAACACGCTTCGGCAAGGTATTTTATGCATGCGATTGCTACCCTAAATGCAAATTTGCTGTAAATTTGCCCCCCGTTAAAGGTCGCTGTGAGCAGTGCGGTTTTCCATTGTTAGTTGAAAAGAAACTCGCCAGTGGGGTTAAGCTGCAATGTGCCGATAGACGTTGTCATCACATTCAGAAATAAATAAAAAATGACGCAATAGCGTCATTTTTTATTTGGTTTTTACATAGGTTACTGACACTAAAAATTAATTTTTAGCCAGCTCATGAATGGCTGGGTAAGCACGTTCATCGAGAACCTTAGCCAGAGAGGCCAAAGTCAGCTGAAGTTCTGTGGCTGATTGAGCTGAAACATTGATGTGTCCCATTTTTCGACCCGCCCGCTTTTCTTTTCCATACCAATGTATATGACAGCCTTCCGTAGAAAGCAGAGCGTCTGGTAGTTTGTCTTCACCCAGTATATTGACCATCGCAGTAGGGCGGATAAGCTTAGTTGATCCTAAAGCCAGACCACAAACAGCGCGTAGGTGATTTTCAAATTGACAGGTTTCTGCACCTTGCTGAGTCCAGTGTCCGGAGTTATGTACTCGCGGAGCTATTTCGTTGACCAGTAGTTGCCCATCAACATCAAAAAACTCTAACGCAAGAACGCCCACATAATCTAGGCGATTGGCAATCGCTGAAAACATCTGCAGTGCTTGGCTTTGCAGTTGGGGAGCATCAATGGCTGTTGATAAGCTGAGTACGCCATTGGTGTGAACGTTTTCCGCTAATGGGTAAACGGCAATGCTGCCATCTTTTGCTCTTGCTCCCACAAGAGAGACTTCTCGATTAAACGGAATGAAGGCTTCGGCCACAATCGATTGAGAAGGAGAAGAGGCGATACATTCAGCCATTTCAGACCAGATGGCATCAACGTCTTTTAGCGATTTAAGACGCCATTGACCTTTTCCGTCATACCCGCCTAAAGCACTCTTCAACACCATTGGAAGCTTAACGGATTCAATGGCGGCATCAAAATCTTCACGGGTATTAACGATGTAATAGTCAGCATTTCTCACCTGGGCTTGATCAAGTAGCGCTTTTTCTATTCGTCGGTCACCACCGGCTTTGATTGCTTCTGTCGTAGGAAAAAACTTTCCACTTTTTTCACAGATATCGAGCACATTATGTGGAATGTGCTCAAATTCAGCCGTAATCACATCGGCTTGTGCAATAGCATTTTCTAATCCTTGACCAATTACCGCCTGAGTCAAAGGATGAACGATGGTTTCACTGTTCACATCAAAGGCTGATATCTCAATATTAAGTGGTGCGCCAGCCAGTGACATCATTCGAGCAAGTTGACCTGCACCTAATACCAATACGTGCATGGTTTAGTCCTCAGCAGGATTCGGGTTGGCAAGGACGGTGTCGGTTTGTTCTGTTCGGAACGCTTCAACTTTAGCCATGACTGTCTCATCGTGTGTGCCGATAATTTGTGCGGCTAGAATTCCAGCATTGGCCGCACCTGCTTCACCGATAGCCAAAGTACCAACGGCGATCCCTTTAGGCATTTGTACGATGGATAACAATGAATCCATCCCTTTAAGAGCGCGAGATTGTACTGGAACCCCTAATACCGGAACACTGGTAAAGGCCGCTGCCATACCTGGTAAGTGAGCAGCCCCGCCCGCTCCAGCGATGATGACTTTAATGCCACGCTCTTTTGCAGTAGTGGCGTAATCTGCGAGTAGCTGAGGAGTTCTGTGCGCAGAAACGACCTTGGTTTCGTAAGGGACACCAAATTGGTCTAGCATCTCTGCTGCTAGTTTCATGGTTGGCCAATCTGATTTAGAACCCATAATAATGCCGACTTTCATCTCAAACTCCTTCAAGCTTCAATAATTAGGTGAGTGGATATTTTGGGCGCATTATACGGGTAAAATCGCATCAAGCAAACGTTTGCGCTGGTGTTAAAAGAAGAATCATACAATTTGTAAACAAATACCTTAGGCACGGATTGTGATTATTTGTACACTTACCATGCTCACTGCGGATAAATCAGAGTCAGGGTGCTAACCTGACGGGGTTTATTTCGTGCATCACCATCTCTGAAGTGTAGCCGCTGCTGGGTGATAAACGGTTTGCCATACTCGAATAGAAAACGAGTAGAAGCGATAAACCGAGTGAGAATAGAGATGCCAAAACCTCAAGGGTCGTAAGGCAAGGCTGACCATTTCGATAGAGAAAGTACGATATAGCAAGTTCGATAAAGAAAGTCAGATGAAGTCAAAAAGATAACCAAAATCAGCGTTGGACAAGAATGATGGCAAGTATTGATAAGCACAAAGTGAAGCAGTTTCTATTATCACTGCAAGATAACATCTGTTCTGCACTAGAACAGGCAGATGGCACGGCTAAGTTTGAACATGACGATTGGGAGAAAGGTCCGAGTGAGCGACTTGCTGGTGGTGGCCGAACACGAGTTATGCGTTATGGGCATGTTTTTGAGCAAGGTGGTGTTAACTTCTCACATGTCTTGGGCGAACAAATGCCAGCATCAGCTACGGCGCACCGGCCAGAGTTAGCAGGCCGAAGATTTGAGGCGATGGGTGTTTCGTTAGTGATGCATCCTAATAACCCGTATATTCCGACGTCTCATGCTAATGTGCGCTTTTTTATTGCTGAAAAAGAGGGCGAAGACCCGATCTGGTGGTTTGGTGGCGGTTTTGATTTAACGCCGTTCTATCCTTTTGAGGAAGATTGTCAGCATTGGCACAATGTTGCCAAAGATATTTGTGAGCCTTTTGGTGCCCAGGTATATGCCGAGCATAAAGCTTGGTGCGATAAATACTTTTTCTTACCACATCGCAAAGAAACGCGGGGCGTTGGCGGTTTATTCTTTGATGATCTTAACCAGTGGGGCTTTGATAAGTGCTTTTCCTATATGCAAGCGGTGGGAGAGGGCTTTACTGATGCCTACTTGCCTATTGTTGAGCGAAGAAAAGAGACGTCATTTGGTGAAAGAGAGCGCGATTTTCAGCTTTACCGTCGAGGACGTTATGTTGAATTCAACCTGGTGTATGACAGAGGAACGCTGTTCGGATTGCAAAGCGGAGGGCGGACTGAATCGATTCTTATGTCGATGCCACCATTAGCTCGCTGGGAATATGCCTACCAGGTAGAAAGTGATTCCCCAGAAGCGGCGCTTTACGATCACTACCTAAAACCTCGAGATTGGTAATCGATCGCTTTCTATAGGCTTTCTTCTTTATGTAGTTTCTTCTATTTAGAGTTAGTGATAGGGTCATATTTTAAGGCACATGTCTTTTAGTGTGACTCTTTTTAATTTCTTATAGGTTAAGGATATGACTCAGCAAATAGATCGTTACGTGGTTTTCGGCAATCCCATCACACAAAGTAAATCTCCCTTCATCCATACTCTATTTGCGCGCCAAACCAATCAGCCTCTTACTTATGTGTCGGCTTGTCCGCCAAAAGATGGATTCAAACAAGCGGCAACGCTCTTTTTTTCAGAAGGCGGCAAGGGCTGTAATATTACGGCGCCTTTTAAAGAAGATGCTTATCAATTCGCTGACCGTTTAACAGAGCGAGCACAGTTAGCGGGCGCGGTGAATACGCTAAAGAAATTAGATGATGGAGAGATCATTGGTGATAATACTGATGGTGAAGGGCTCGTTCAGGATCTCCTTCAATACCAAGTGCCTTTGAAGGGTGCTCGTATTCTATTGATTGGGGCTGGTGGGGCTGCAAGGGGGGTAATCAAGCCGCTTTTGGATCAAAACCCAGCTGAAATTATTATTACCAATCGAACTCATGCAAAAGCTCAACAGCTCGCAGACATGTTTGAATCTTATGGAAATATTAAAGCGATCAACATAGGGGAAGTGGATGAGTCTTTCGACGTCATCATCAACTCCTCTTCATCCGGCTTAACTGGCGACTTGCCAGCAATATCTCCAGCAATATTTTCCCCTTACAGCGTTGTCTATGACATGGTGTACGGCTCAGGAAAAACGAAATTTAACCAATGGGCGGCAGAGCACTCGGTGTCAGCCACCTATGACGGTTTGGGAATGCTCGTCGGCCAAGCCGCAGAAAGTTTTATGCTATGGAGAGGATTGAGGCCTGGCTCAAGACAAATCCTAAGAGAGTTACGTAAAAATTTGGAAGGTCTTCAATGAATCAGTCTATTTTATTTCCAGACATGCAGAACTGGGATGAGAATTTAGAGAGGGTGAGCTTCCCTGCCCAACAAGCTGGTGCATTAATCGAATGCTATATATCAATGGAGCAACTAGGAAAATTATCTGCTCAAGAAGTGAAGTCACCACAACAAGCGCTTGATGTGTTTAATCAGTATCGTTTCGATATTGAAGAAATAGTAGAAGAAAAAATAGAGCAAGAAGAATGGACCTCTTCTGGCTCTATTGATGTGTTGCTCTAACTTGGGCAAAGACGAGTCTTAGAGTTAAATAGAAGTGACGTTATTGATATAGTCATTTTTATTCTGAACATAGTTATCAGAAGATTTTTGCAAAAAGGCTTGTTCTTTTTCGGTTAAGGGCCGAGCCTGCTTAACGGGGCTACCCACATAAAGGTAGCCACTTTCTAAGACCTTGTTAGGGGGGACTAAGCTTCCTGCACCGATCATGACATCGTTCTGAATTACCACACCATCTAGGACGATTGCTCCCATGCCGACTAAAACGCGATCATGAATCGTACAGCCGTGTAGCATCACCTTATGTCCTACGGTCACGTCATCACCAATCAATAACGGGTAGCCTGCAGGGTTTTCGATATTCTTATGCGTAACGTGTAGCACGCTACCATCTTGTATGTTGGTTCGTTGACCAATATGGATATGATTTACATCTCCGCGAGCAGCGACCAAAGGCCAAATACTCGAATCATCACCAATTCTAATGTCACCCACTAAAACAGCACTACTGTCTATATAGACGCGTTCACCAATATCCGGGGCGATTCCTTTATAACTGCGTATTGAACTCATAAATTCTCCTTAGTCATTAGGATTAAACGGCAAATATGGACGAATTAGTAGCAAAAATGGTCTCTTTGATTGAAAATTATCCAGGCAGTTAAGGAAATCAAAAAAAATTAAAAAAAGCACTTGCCAACGTGACCGCGATCTCTATAATGCCCCCTCGCTGACACGGGAAAGCATCATTACTTCGGTTTTGAAACGCCCAGCCAGCAAGGTCTACTAGCTTAAGCCGAGTGCTTAAAATGTTTTGAAAAAGTGGTTGACACTAAAAATCAAATCGCTAGAATGGCCGTCCGCT
>NZ_JBNGCJ010000378.1:0-9943 GCF_049974785.1 Vibrio genomosp. F10 str. 9ZD137 | reverse complement strand
ATTAGGGCAGCCATATCGCTCTACTTTGTTGGTGAGTATGCTGGCTGGTAGTGCATACAGAGCATTATTTTTCTCTCAAATAAAAAGAGGTTCCAACAAGGAGCCTCTTTTTATTGGCATACTGTCGATAATTGATCGTAACTATTTGAGTTTCTCTAAGTCAGATTCAATTTCTGTGATTTTACTAGAAACAACCTTTTCAAGGTGGCGTAAGTCTTTTAATATTTTAGCTTTTACATCCATTTCCGCCAGCTTTTCAGGCTTAGTGACTTTATTTAACTCGTCGATAACTAATGTCAGGTTGCGATTTATTTCAGTCACTTCTTTGTATTGGTGACTTCCGCTATCAACCAGTACATTCTTTATTTGACGTGGATATTTAAATTTGACGCTTTTGGCGAATAACTCGCCCTTCTGCTTATGATAATAGATCTTTAACACATCCTTGTGCGCTTCTTGTCGTAACGAATAACGCTCAATTTGCTTAGGGTTTTGAACCCCTAAGCCTGTGAGGTTTGGAAACATAGGCTACCTCTAACTCGTGATGTTAAATGAATAAAACTCTCATTAATGTAGCAGCCTATATTCGTGGTAGATAGCTGACAATCAAAACAACTGCGCAACTTGTGGGCAAGATCGCGATTAATTGGGTGCTAGCTCTGCGATATTCTCGATGAGCTTATTGCGCAGTTGAATTTGTGCTTCTTCATCTAATCTGGCGCCACTGCCATTGGTTAAAATAAACAAATCTTCTGCACGCTCTCCAATGGTTGTGATTTTTGCAGCGTGTAAACTGATGCCAAGATCAGAGAAGGTCGCGCCCACTGTGGCGAGTAATCCCGGTGTATCCAGTGCGACAAATTCCATCAACGTGCGTTTATTGCTCTTGGTCGGTAGGAAGTCAACTTTAGTCTTCACCGTGAAGTGTTGAAGATTTCTTGGGATACGGCGAGTTTTTATTTTAGTGGGTCTGCCATCTTCGATAACATGAATCAGATGTTTAATGACCGCTTTGTGGCGAGTTTCGTCAATAGACTCGCCGTTCTGATCGAGCACCATAAAGGTATCGAGCACGAAGCCATCTTTGCTGGTCATAACTTGAGCATCGTGAACATTGAGGTTACGCCTATCCAGCTCCGCAACCACGGT
The DNA here is from genome assembly GCF_049974785.1 of Vibrio genomosp. F10 str. 9ZD137. Taxonomy (NCBI): domain Bacteria; kingdom Pseudomonadati; phylum Pseudomonadota; class Gammaproteobacteria; order Vibrionales; family Vibrionaceae; genus Vibrio; species Vibrio genomosp. F10. The sequence continues at coordinate 8,794 of NZ_JBNGCJ010000378.1, read as the reverse complement.
AGCGAATAATGCGTTCTGATCTTTACAGTAGACGAACACTTCAGTGCCGCCTCGCGTCGCTTTTTTACTGATCAAAATGACGGGTTTATTGCGATCCTCTTGGTTCAGTAAATGAGTGCAGTGCCACGCAATTTGGGTGTGGGTGTGGCGTAGGAAATAATCGGCTTTGAATCGTTGCCAGAGAACGTCTATTTCTCGCGCAGAGAAGCCTTCTTTACGCAGCAGTGCAGAAGCAAGTTGTTGGTTGTGGCGAATTCTATCACGCACATCGACAGGGTTTTCTAGGCCTCGTCTCAGTGCTCGTTGAGTGGAATAGAAGAGTTCGGCCAATAAGGTTCGTTTCCAGCTGTTCCACAGTTCTGGGTTGGTCGCGCAGATATCCGCAACGGTCAAACACACTAAATATTCAAGATGCTCTTCATCTCGAACTTTCTTTGCAAATTCTGTGATGACTTCAGGATCATAAATATCACGACGTTGAGCGGTGACAGACATCAACAGGTGGTTTTGAACTAGCCAAGAAACCAGTTTTGCTTCTGGTTTCGATAATCCATGCTCGATACAAAATTCGTAAGATTCAGCCGCGCCTATTTCTGAATGATCACCATTTCGACCTTTTCCAATGTCGTGGAAAATGGCGGCGAGCAACAACAACTCTTTTTTATGTATGCGTGGAAACACTTCACAGCAAATCGGATGCTTATCGTGGTTTGCTGGGTCATTAAAACGGTTAATGTGTTTTAGGAGGCGGATACTGTGCTCGTCCACAGTATAAACATGGAAGAGGTCGAATTGCATTTGGCCAACGATTTGGCTCCATTGGGGTAGGTAACTTGCCAGTACCCCAAGCTTATGCATCAGGCTAAATGCTTTGTGAAGGCTGTTAGGGTGACGAACCAGCGCTATAAACTTCTCTCTAGCGGCCGGAATCACATGCAGAAACTTATTCAAGCGTCGTCTTGCTGTGCGCAGTTGTCTCATCGTTGAAGGAGCTACACCTTCGATAGACGAATCGTTAGCGATATGAATAAACATATCAAGGATCGTTTCGGGCCTAGCTTGAAAAAGAGCAGGTTTACGTGCTTCAATCAACTTACCTTTACGCTGAAAATCACTGCTCAGCACAACGGCGTCATATTCTACCCCATTTTCAAGTATCGCCTGATCAAACAACTTGAGCAGCATTTTGTTCAATTCAGCAACGCGACGCAGAGTCCGATAGAACTCTTTCATCATCATCTCGACACCTCGATTACCTTCACCACTAAAGCCAAGACTTTCTGCTACTTGTGCTTGATGCCCAAAGGTGAGTCGGTTGTCGTAACGTTTTAGCTCAATGTGCAGGGCAAAGCGAACTCGCCAAAGGAAGTCCTGACACTCAACCAGTTCTCTATACTCAGCATCGGTTAAAAATCCGTATTTACTCATTTCCAATAGAGAGGTTGCACCGAAATGTCGCCTCGCAACCCAACTCAAAGTATGGATGTCTCGCAAGCCCCCTGGAGTCGATTTGATGTCCGGCTCGAGGTTATAAGTGGTATCGTGATAGCGAGCATGGCGCTGCTTTTGTTCCTGAATTTTTGCTTTGTAAAAGTCGTCACTAGGCCAAAAAGAGGGGGAGTTGATTTGCGTACTTAATTGGCTGAAAGTATCTTCACAACCGCACAGCAATCGTGCTTCTTGTAAATTAGTCGCGACGGTTAAATCTGCCTTACCAATAGTAAGGCATTCATCGACGGTACGAACCGCATGGCCAACTTCTAGTTTTAGATCCCACAACAGCGTAATGAAGGTACTGACTTTTTCGCCAAGGCAGTGGGGAAGTGCTTTTCTTGAAACAATTAAAATATCAATATCAGAAAGAGGGTGCAGCTCTCCTCTGCCATACCCCCCTACCGCCACCAAGCTAATATTCGGCAGTTTATTGAACCCATGCTCCACCCAGATTCGATTGAGCAGCCGATCCATATAGTCTGATCGACCTAATACCAAGTCAGATATTGGGTGGTGAGCGAGAAATTCATTCTTTTGAAAGTCAGAAAAGAGATCAAGTTGCTCCTTGAGAGAAGCTATTGAGAGTTGATCAGTTGAGAAGGTTTGTGGCGATTGATACGGCATATTCAGCGATCCATGCAATGTGAATATCGATATTAAGACAGTTAACTTACCAGATTGAAGGGGATAAAAAAATATCCCTGCTAGGCAGGGATATTAACGTCAGTTTTTCATCAATCTTGGTATGGTCTCTTCGCTGCGAAGAGTGAGTACCTCACAACCATTGGCTGTGACCAGAATGGTGTGCTCCCATTGGGCTGAGTTTTTACCATCCCCGGTATAAACGGTCCAATCATCTTCGGCATCGACACTACAGCCAAATTTGCCCGCATTGATCATAGGTTCAATAGTAAAACAGTGGCCTTCTTTTAAGACTCGACGATCGGAGTTTTTGTAGTGAACAATTTGTGGTTCTTCATGAAATTCGTCCCCGATGCCATGACCACAAAAGTCTTTAACGATTGAAAACTTATTACGAGGGTTCTTCTTGTTGTTTTCTTTGATGTACTTTTCAATTGCCGTACCGATGTCACCGACAGTTGCACCCGGCTTCACCTTGCGCATTCCGACATATAGGGCTTCCTGAGCGACCATACATAAGCGTTTGTCAGCAGGAGAAACGTCACCCACCAAGAACATCTTGGAAGTATCACCATGATAGCCTTGAGGTCGAGTGTTTAAGTCTGCGCCTTCCTCATCAGGAATGATAACTGTGATATCGACATTAAGTATGTCACCATTTTTCAATACAGCGGGTTTCAGTTGACCGTTACTGCCTTTTTCATCTTGAGAGGCAGGGATACCATGACAAACAATATGGTTGATCGAGGTACAAATTGATTTAGGGAAACCATGGTAGTCAAGAGGAGCAGAGTAAGCACCTTTCTCCGTTGCGTAATCATGGCAGAGAGTATTGAGCTCATCGGTTGTTACCCCTTCTTTTATATGGGGTTCAATCATTTCTAGAATTTCGGATGCCAGTTTGCCAGCGATACGCATTCTTTCGATTTCTTTCTGGGTTTTGATTTTTATAGACATTAGCGCTAATTCTCAGCCAGTTTAAGGTGCTCTCGACAATAATGATTCGTATTCTATCAGGAAGTACTGAAAAAGTGTATGTGTCTCAGTGGGCGGTTTTCATTGATAATCGGATCACATCGATAAATAGACTCAGCGGGAAGTCAATCGGTTAGGTTTTTTTACTAGCCATATAGTGTGAAAATATGGTATAAAGCGCGCCGGAATATCGGTCAATTATCTCTATCACTGGCGATAGTGACTGCTGTATTCCACTCACTTTAATTTAATTCACACACATTCCGACACATGTTCCGGGGTGCCTCAACTGTCAAACTATTTGTGCTTAAACAAATAGATGTTAGGGGTCGGAGTCATGGGGAGTGTGGAGGCCTAACCCCATAGAGGATTTTAAAATGGCAACTGTATCAATGCGCGATATGCTTAAAGCTGGTGTTCACTTCGGTCACCAAACTCGTTACTGGAACCCAAAAATGAAGCCATTCATCTTTGGTGCTCGTAACAAAGTTCATATCATCAACCTAGAAAAAACCGTACCAATGTTCAACGAAGCTCTAGCTGAACTGGCTAAAGTTGGCGAGAAAAAAGGTAAAGTTCTTTTTGTTGGTACTAAGCGCGCTGCATCTGAAGCTGTAAAAGAAGCTGCTGTAGCTAGCAACCAGTTTTACGTTAACCACCGTTGGTTAGGTGGTATGCTAACAAACTACAAAACTGTTCGTCAGTCTATCAAACGTCTTAAAGAGCTAGAAGTTCAAATTCAAGACGGTACTTTTGATAAACTTACTAAGAAAGAAGCTCTAATGCGTACTCGTGAAATGGAGAAGCTAGAGAAATCACTTGGTGGTATCAAAGATATGGGCGGCCTACCAGACGCTCTATTCGTAATCGATGCTGATCACGAGCACATTGCAGTTAAAGAAGCTAACAACCTAGGTATCCCAGTTTACGCTATCGTTGATACTAACTCTAACCCAGACGGCGTTGACTACATCATTCCTGGTAATGATGATGCAATCCGTGCAATACAACTTTACCTAAACGCTGTTGCACAAACAGTTGTTGAAGGTCGTAACAAAGATGTAGCTGCTCTTGCTGGCGAAAAAGACGGTTTCGTAGAAGCTGAATAATAGCGGCTCTGAGCCATGCTAAATGGGTACATCTTATAAAGCATGTATCGATTAAGTATTAGTTAGCATCGGGGGCCCAATATAGGCCCCTGATTTTTACCTTATTTCGAATTAACTGAGGAATAGAGAATGGCAACTGTAACTGCTGCTCTAGTAAAAGAACTTCGTGAACGCACAGCTGCGGGCATGATGGAATGTAAAAAAGCACTTGTTGCTGCTGAAGGCGACATTGAGCTAGCGATTGAAAATATGCGTAAATCTGGCGCAGCGAAAGCAGCTAAGAAAGCTGGTAACGTTGCTGCAGAAGGTGCAATCATTATTAAAGAAGCTGACGGTGTTGCTGCGCTTCTTGAAGTAAACTGCCAAACTGACTTCGTAGCAAAAGATTCAGGCTTCCTAGCCTTTGCTAACGAAGTTGCTGAAGTTGCTCTAGCTGAACGTCTAGACATTGAAGCACTTCAAGCTAAGTTTGAAGACGCACGTATTGCTCTAGTAACCAAAATTGGTGAAAACATCGGCATCCGTCGCGTACAGTTCGTTGAAGGTGCAGCTATCGCTTCTTACCGTCACGGTGAGAAAATCGGTGTAGTTGTTGCTGGTGAAGGCGATGCTGAAACACTTAAGCACGTGGCTATGCACGTTGCTGCTTCTAAGCCTGAATTCTTGAATCCATCTGACGTACCTGCTGATGTAGTTGCTAAAGAGAAAGCGGTTCAAGTTGAAATCGCGATGAATGAAGGTAAACCTCAAGAAATCGCTGAGAAAATGGTTATCGGCCGCATGAAGAAATTCACAGGCGAAATCTCTCTAACAGGCCAAGCTTTCATCATGGAACCTAAGAAAACTGTTGGCGATATTCTTAAAGAAAGAAGCGCAACAGTTACTGACTTCGTTCGTCTAGAAGTGGGTGAAGGTATCGAGAAAGCAGCTGAAATGAGCTTTGCTGAAGAAGTAGCAGCGGTTCAAAAAGGTTAATCCTTTTGCATGCTTAATTATTAGACCGTAGCCAAGGCTGCGGTCTTTTTGCGAAAAGCATTTGATGATTTCAGTGATCAATGAATATTGGCAGCGTACACAATACTCAGTATTTATTCATGACCGTTAATCAAAACTATCACTTTTTGGAAGGTAAACTCCATGACTACGAACCCTAAACCTGCGTACCAACGTATCCTGTTAAAACTGAGTGGCGAAGCGCTGCAAGGCGAAGAAGGTTTTGGTATTGACCCTGCAATCCTTGATCGCATGGCTCAAGAAGTAAAAGAATTGGTTGAACTTGGTGTCCAAGTCGGCGTAGTAATCGGTGGTGGTAACCTCTTTAGAGGCGCGGGTCTCGCAGAAGCTGGCATGAACCGTGTCGTGGGTGACCACATGGGAATGCTGGCAACAGTTATGAATGGTTTAGCGATGCGTGATGCGCTTCACCGCGCTTATGTTAATGCGCGTGTTATGTCTGCTATTCCACTTAAAGGTGTCTGCGATGACTATAACTGGGCTGATGCAATTAGCCAGTTACGTCATGGTCGTGTTGTGATTTTTTCAGCCGGAACGGGCAACCCGTTTTTTACAACAGATTCTGCTGCATGTTTGCGCGGAATTGAGATTGAAGCTGACGTGGTTCTCAAAGCGACAAAAGTAGACGGTGTATTTACTGCTGACCCAGTAGCTAACCCTGATGCAGAGTTGTATGATACGCTGTCTTACAACACTATTCTTGAAAAAGAACTTAAAGTCATGGATTTGGCGGCGTTTACGCTAGCGCGTGACCACAAGATGCCAATTCGAGTGTTCAATATGAACAAACCAGGCGCATTGCGTCGCGTGGTTATGGGCGAAACGGAAGGTACACTAATCAGCGACGCCGATTAATGTACGTCTTACTATCACAAGTGTATGGTGGTAGTAGAACTTAGCTTAGAGCCCTAAATGGCTTTCCTATACTAAGAATGAAAATCAAGGTGAAATTGTGATCAACGAGATTAAAACAGACGCGCAAGAGCGCATGGAAAAAAGCGTCGAAGCGCTAAAAAATAACCTGACAAAAATTCGTACTGGTCGTGCACACCCAAGCTTACTTGCTGGCCTTTCCGTCGAGTACTACGGAGCACCAACGCCATTAAATCAGGTAGCGAACGTTGTAGCTGAAGATGCACGTACTTTGTCTATCACTGTGTTTGATAGAGAGCTTGCACCTAAAGTTGAGAAAGCGATTCTAGCTTCTGATCTAGGTTTGAACCCAATGTCAGCGGGCACGGTTATTCGTGTTCCATTACCACCGTTAACTGAAGAGCGTCGTAAAGACTTAGTTAAAATTGTTCGTGGTGAAGCTGAAGGTGGTCGTGTTGCTATCCGTAATATCCGTCGCGATGCTAACGGTGATTTGAAAGGTCTTCTAAAAGACAAAGACATCTCTGAAGATGAAGAACGTAAAGCACAAGACGACATTCAAAAGTTGACTGACGCCGCGATTAAAAAAGTAGACGAAACGTTGGCTGTTAAAGAAAAAGAATTAATGGAAGTGTAAATAAGCACTTTGATTATCTTTAGAAGCGCTGTGTAAATGGCACAGCGCTTTTTTATTCTATATTCACTTCAACCCACCGAACAGCCTCTATGTTAAATACTCAGTTATCAACCGAAGCGTTACCCAAACACATTGCCGTTATTATGGATGGTAATGGTCGCTGGGCTGAAGCCCAAGGTAAGCCGAGAGTTTTTGGCCATAAGAATGGTGTTACTGCAGTTCGTAAGACCATCAGCACCGCAGCCAGACTCGGTATTGAAGCCGTCACGTTATTCGCCTTTAGCAGTGAAAACTGGCGACGCCCAGAGGAAGAGGTTGGTGTATTGATGGAGTTGTTTATCACTGTATTATCAACAGAGATAAAAAAGCTGCATAAAAATAATCTTCGTTTACGTATTATTGGTGACAAGAGTCGCTTCAGTGAACGTTTACAGAAAAAAATCAGTCAAGCCGAAGAAAAAACGGCAGACAATACGGGCATGGTTATCAATATTGCCGCAAATTATGGTGGGCAGTGGGACATTACGCAGGCAATGAAAAAGCTTGCGAAAGAAGTTGAGCAGGGGAAACTCAGCTCCGATCTGATCAATGAAGATCTTATTTCATCTCATTTAACCATGTCCGATATTCCGGATGTTGATTTGCTGATCCGAACGGGTGGAGAGTGTCGAATCAGTAACTTTATGTTATGGCAATTAGCTTATGCAGAGCTTTACTTTACGCCAATTTATTGGCCAGAATTTAGTGAAGATAACCTAATTGAAGCAGTGACTTGGTTTGTTAATCGTGAACGCCGTTTTGGGTGTACAGGAAACCAAATCAAAGCATTGATGGAAAATTAATAAAGGATCCATTAGTTTGAAGCAACGAATTATTACCGCACTCATTCTGGCTCCCCTGGTTATCTTAGGGATTTTTGAGCTTCCGCTGTCTTTATTTGTCATCGCGATCGCGGCAGTTACTGGGATAGGCTTCTGGGAATGGACTCAATTTGTCGAGCACAAATCTCGTCTTCGTGCATTAGTTCCTTCATTATTTATTGCCGCATTAAGCTTTGTTGTCATTGCCTTTGATGCAAAAAGCTTGAATGCGTTACTGCCTACGCATTATTTTGTGTTGGCGCTAGGCAGCGCTTGGTGGCTTTATGCCAGTGCGCTCGCGATTACTTACCCACGCTCTAGCCAATCTTGGCAAGCTTCTAATTTTTTAAGACACGCTTTTGGCTTGCTAACACTGCTACCTTTTTTGTGGAGTATTCTGATATTAAGAGCCCAAGGTATTGAAACTGATGTCTATTATGGCGCTAAGCTTGTTCTATTTGTGTGCTTGATTGTCTGGGCAGCGGATAGTGGTGCATACTTTGCTGGAAGAGCGTTTGGAAGAAGAAAAATGGCGCCATCAGTAAGTCCAAACAAAACGATAGAGGGGCTCGTTGGTGGAATTATTACGGCTATCATCGTTGGCTGGTTTACCGCACAATGGTTTGGAATCGAATTTACGAGCTCCGCTTCTATGGTAGTGATTACGCTAATAACCGTGATTGTTTCAGTGCTTGGTGATTTGGTCGAAAGTATGTTCAAGCGCGTTTCTGGTATCAAAGATAGCAGCAACATTATCCCAGGGCACGGTGGAGTTTTAGACAGAATAGATAGCTTAACGGCTGCGTTCCCTGTTTTTGCTTTTCTTTACTTCATCTTTTAATGAATAGGTAAGTGTTTACTTACCTCTCGAAATTACGGTTATAGTGATGCGTAAGCTAACGATTTTAGGCGCTACAGGCTCAATTGGTGCAAGCACATTAAAAGTGGTAGAGCAGAACCCTGAGCAATTCTCTGTGGTTGCTTTAGCCGCAAGCAGCAATGTGGATAAAATGCTGGAGTTATGCGTCAAGTGGCAACCGAAATACGCGGTCATGGCGGATTTAAAAGCCGCCTCTTTGTTGAAAACCAAGCTATCATCTATCGCCCCTCGTATAGAGGTTTTGGCTGGGCCTGAAGCAACGTGTCACGTTGCTGAATTTAACGAGGTAGATACGGTTATGGCCGCTATT
>NZ_JBNGCJ010000377.1:0-1978 GCF_049974785.1 Vibrio genomosp. F10 str. 9ZD137 | reverse complement strand
AGTCAGCGGCCGTTGCCATACCATTTGCTATTGGGTTGACACCACCGCCAGCGACGTAAAATTCTTTGGTTGAACCAGCACGCGCCCAAATGGCGATACCGATATAGAGAAGAAATGTGGCACCTACTACGAGATAGGTGATAGTTTTCAAGTCCATCTGACGTATTCCTTATTCGTCTACATTAAATTCGCGGTCGATTTGTCTCATTCTCCACGCATAATAAAAGATGATTGCTAAAAATGCGTAAATAGACCCTTGCTGTGCAAACCAGAAACCCAGTTTGTATCCACCTAGTTGGAACTGGTTAAGAACATCAACAAATAAGATGCCGCAACCAAAAGAAACTAAGAACCAAACAACCATTAGACCGATCATGAGTCTTACATTTTTGTCCCAGTAGGCCTTGGCACGCTCTTGATTTTCAATCGCCATTGCCGTCTCCTTGCTATGTTGTATTGTTAATGAAATGTTTCATTTTCTACAATAGCAAGGAGTGAGTAATGGATCTTTTCAACTTTAGTCGTGGGTAAAAAACGAATAAACCTTTAAAAATAAGGATCTCATTGGTGTTTGGAGGGAAAGTGTGATGTTAAGGTGATGTTAATTTAGCCAAAGGTCTAAGGTTTGTTCATTTTTTATTAAGATATTAGACAAATAGAGTCATTAATTTGCCATTATGGAACAAGATAATGTGTAAAATACCACATTGATAATCATGCGATTGCGTATGTTGGTAATCTATAAATCTGTATTTTAACCATTCCATAGTCGATGTTTTTAGTAGTAAGGGGAGTTGATTGGACGTCCAAACAATAAATAGTTTGTTTCTTACGGGGGCAGCGTTGATAGCACTGAGTGTTGTGCTTACCCGAGCCTCTTCCAAGCTTGGCATTCCTATTCTGGTCATTTTTCTTTTCGTTGGCATGCTTGCTGGAGAAGATGGGCCTGGTGGGATCAATTTTGATGACTATTCGCTTACTTACCTTGTGAGCAATCTAGCTCTTGCCGTGATTTTGCTTGATGGGGGAATGCGAACCAAAGTCTCTAGTTTCAAAGTCGCGTTTTGGCCCTCACTTTCTTTGGCGACCATCGGCGTAGCAATGACGGCAACGTTAACGGGATTGATGGCGGCTTGGTTGTTTGACCTCACTTTAATTCAAGGGATTCTTGTTGGCGCGATTGTTGGTTCTACCGATGCAGCGGCGGTATTTTCTTTGTTGAAAGGGCAAAGCTTGAATGACCGTGTTGGTGCAACTTTAGAGATAGAGTCTGGAACCAATGACCCGATGGCCGTTTTCCTCACGGTCACTCTTATTGCCGTGTTAGCCAATCCAGCTACCGATTTAGGCATCAGTTTTCTTTTATCCAGTTTTGCTTTGCAGTTTGGCGTTGGTGCGCTTGTTGGTGGCGCAGGTGGTTGGTTACTTTGGTCACTCGTAAATCGAATACAGTTACCGGAAGGCTTATACTCTATTTTGGTGTTAAGTGGTGGTGTCGCCTTGTTTGCATTCTCAAACAGTCTTGGCGGCAGCGGCATCTTATCTATCTATTTGGTGGGTTTGCTTATCGGCAATAAACCCACATGCTCGCGTCATTCTATTTTGAGTGTATTAGATGGCATGACATGGCTTAGCCAGATAGTGATGTTCTTAGTTCTAGGCTTACTCGTCACGCCTTCCACTTTACTTGATATTATGCTCCCAGCCTTAGCCCTAGCGTTTGGTATGATTATTTTCGCTCGTCCAATTTCTGTTTGGATCGGGTTGTTACCATTTAAAAGCTTTAATACGCGCGAGCGTTGGTTTGTCTCTTGGGTCGGTTTGCGTGGCGCCGTTCCTATCATCCTTGCCGTATTCCCTATGATGGCAGGCTTACCTAATGCTCAACTCTATTTTAATATTGCTTTCTTCGTCGTCATGGTGTCTTTAACGGTCCAAGGAGGCAGCTTAATGAAGGCTGCGGTATTGGCTCGAGTCA
>NZ_JBNGCJ010000376.1:0-4690 GCF_049974785.1 Vibrio genomosp. F10 str. 9ZD137 | reverse complement strand
AAACACCGTTATGGTTGGCCCAAGTAGGGTTGCTGATCCAAATTTTCACATCACCGAGTTGACGTTTTATGAATTCGCCAGCAACGCGAAGTGCACCTGTACCGCCTGGCGCTTGTGCTGTTTTTGCTCTTTTTTGAGCGACAATGTCTGAATCAGCACCGAAAAGCAGTTTTTGAACAGCTAGGCCGTACTCAGCTGTGCCTTCAATGGTCAGGTAAGATTTAGTTTTCTCAGTTTCAAGCAGCGCTGCTTCCGCTTTTTTTACCGTTGCAAGAACCGGCGTTTCACCGGCTTCATTTTTGTAAATGCCAACACCAAGGTTAATCTTTTCAGAGCGTGTATCTTTCTTAAACTCTTCTGTCAGGCCAAGGATAGGGTCAGCGGGAGCTGCGAGAACTTTTTCAAACATAATCTTCATCCGTGTTAGGTTAGGGTGGTATTCATTACTCCTTTATTTATACCTTTGTGCGCCTTTTGAAACAACCGAAACAAAACAGAAAATGACAAAAAAATGCGACAGTCGTAATTTTGTTGCTGGAATCGCTATTTGCATTAGAACTCACCCATAGTTTTAGCCCTTTTTGACGACCAAATGTCCCTAAAATTTATATTCAACACGCCCTAATCTTGATGATCACGAGCGATCTGAATGAACTGCTCTTCAATGGCGATGAATGCATCCACAACAGAAGGGTCAAAGTGAAGCCCTTTACCTTCAATAATGATCGACCGAGCTTCTTCATGACTAAAGGCGGGTTTGTACACTCGTTTGGAGATTAAGGCGTCATACACATCGGCTAATGCCATCAGTCTGCCAGATAGAGGAATGTCTTCCCCTTTTAATTGGTTAGGATAACCGCTGCCGTTCCACTTTTCATGATGGGTGAGGGAAATCTCTTTTGCCAGTATCAAGAAGGATGTCGTGCCCAGTTGTTCCTCTGCCATAGAGAGAGCTTGCGCCCCAATTTCTGGATGCTGCTTCATTATTTCAAATTCTTGTTCCGTTAATTTGCCAGGCTTGAGTAGTACATTATCTGGAACCCCAACTTTTCCTACATCGTGCAGCGGCGCGGATTTATAGAGAAGCTCAATGTAGTCAGGAGAGAGCAGCTGCTCGTAACGTTTGTCGTGGCTCAATTCTGTCGCCAGTGCTTTAACATATTCTTGTGTGCGCATAATGTGTGCGCCGGTTTCATTGTCACGAGATTCCGCAAGAGCCGACAAACTCATAATGGCAACATCACGAGTCACCTTAACCTCATCTTGAGAAGATTGAAGACTATCAAGCATTTGGTTGGTTAAGTAAGCCATTGACCCCAGTTCATTATGCTCAAAGACAGGGAGACGTGTATTTATGTTTCCTTGGGTCACTTCAATGAGAGAGCACTCTTGGCTTAATAATATTTTCTTCATCAGTTTTGTCCATAGATACAAAATTGCTCCTGCATAACCGCCTAAGACGAAAGAAATATAGATAAACTCCTTGATCACACTTAACTGGCCTGATCCATCTAACAAGCGGTCCGGTCTATGTTGTAGCCAGAAAATATCTTTTAACGCAACCATGGCTAACATCGTGGTGAGAGTGATGAGTAATAAGGCCATCATCATGATCATTTGCTTGACCATGGACTCACGTTGACCCGCTAATACTTCGCTCTCATTTCGATTATCTTGCCATAATTCAAAGTGCGCTATTTTTGAGTGGAGTTGCAAAATCGTGCCGGTAAAAAAACCAAACAGCGTCATACCGAAGAGAACTTTAAGATTGCTTTCTATTGGAAAGTCGTAGCTGAAGTTATAAAACAGCGCGAGTGGAATACTGAAAATAAAGAACAGTAGAGGCTCAGATTGGGTTACATTTTGTGTTGCCCAAGAGTCATGGCTCATTGATAGTCGATGACGAACAAACCACATGAAAGTAAAAGTAATCCCAACATGAACCAGTATTTCGTTGGCCGTTAATGTCTCTAGCATAGGGCAGACTCGTCCCCCATAGATAGCAAAGATGACACCAGCAAGAATGTACATTTTGAGAGTTAGTGAAACATTGTACCGATAGTTTGTCATAGCCTAGCCTAGTTACCCTATTTTTGGTCTATTTGTTAGTTTACTCGTTGAAACCAATTCTGCCTTTAAGTAGACCGAGTAAGTAATAAAACGCTTTCAAATTTGCTTATCATTATCATCATCCCGTTGAACAACCAGTGCTGTTGCAGCTTGTATGGAGAGAGGTGACATTGAGGATAGAGCGTCACACAGAGCAAATTGTGACATGTTAGAGGGTGCTGTACTGTAATTACTGTTATTATTATTATCAGTAATTATTTTCCTGTTGTTGAATGCCCACTTACCGATTGTAAAGGAAATAACATTAGTGTCTCTAAAAACACATAATTTTGTTGCTGAAAAGCTTGTAGAAGTCGTGGAAGATAAACATCGTCGACAAAGAATGATGGTGAATGCGCTAACGGTTTTGGGCTTGTTCTTTCTTACTCTTTTTAGCTTGTTTAACTTTAATAATCAAAATATTACTCTTGCCAGTATTTTAGCTTTTTTTTCTGTTTCCGGCCTAGCTAACATCTACGTTATGAGCCGGTGGAGAAATGCAGGTTTGATCGTATTAACGACGATTATCTATTCACTTTCAACGATATTGGTCGTTTCTGGGGGCTATCAAAATACAGGTTCCCTTTGGGTTTATCCGCTAGCTGCTATCAGTATTTTCATTAATCATTTTCGCCAAGGGCTCATTCTAAATACTTTTTTTATTGGTGTATTAACCTTATTGATCGTTAATGATTGGCTCATTGCTGACTATAACGATGTGATGAAAATTCGTTTTATTATTACTTTATCTGCACTGAGTGGTATGTGTCATATTTTGATCTATTTTCAAAATAAAGCAGATGATTACATATTGAAAATGCATGAAGAGGGTATCCATAACTTAGCCTATTTTGATGGATTGACTCAATTAGCCAACCGAGCCACTTTTCGTTCTATATTAGGCCGTACAATGCAAAGAATATCGACTCAGCGTTCTGCCTTAATATACATTGACCTCGATAACTTTAAGCAGATCAACGATGATTATGGACACGATACTGGAGATAGTGTGCTCGTAGACTTTGGTTACCATTTAAAGAGGATTGCTAGCGATAGAATAGGGGATGGATTAAGCCAGTATGATGTGGCGAGGTTAGGTGGTGATGAGTTTGCGGTTTTTGTTAAACAGGCACCACGTGGAGAAAATAACGTCGTTACGCTAGCGGATGATGTGATTGATCTGTTTTCAAATGATCGACTAGAAAGCCTTAGAGGTCTGAAACACTCAATGTCTGCAAGTATTGGCGTTGTATTTACCTCAGAAGAACAAACGAATTTATACGACAGTTTAAGAGTGGCTGATCAAGCAATGTACGAAGCGAAAAAAGCGAGAAAAGGTCAGGTTAGGATCATTGACCTAGAACAAACCATATAAATAAACGATATAAATAGCTGGATAGACATGAAAATAAAAAGCCGGACATCAAATTGTGATGGCCGGCTTTTAAAGTTCTATCAAACGGTTTAGAAGTTTGCTGAACGCGGAGTACGTGGGAATGGAATCACGTCACGAACGTTACCCATACCTGTTACGTAAGAGACTAGACGCTCGAAACCAAGACCGAAACCAGCGTGTGGCACTGTGCCGTATTTACGTAGATCGCGGTACCAGCTCATGTGCTCTGGGTCGATACCCATTGCGATCATACGCTCATCTAGAATGTCTAGACGCTCTTCACGTTGCGCACCACCAATGATTTCACCGATGCCTGGTGCAAGTACGTCCATTGCAGCAACGGTTTTGCCGTCGTCGTTTAAGCGCATGTAGAACGCTTTGATGTCTTTCGGGTAGTTCTTAACGATAACCGGTGCTTTGAAGTGCTCTTCAGCTAGGTAACGCTCATGTTCAGAAGACATGTCGATGCCCCACTCAACGTCAAACTCAAATTTCTTACCAGAGTCTAGTAGGATTTGGATTGCGTCGGTGTAGTCAACCTGTGCGAAATCAGCGTCAACGAATTGCTCTAGACGAGTAATTGCTTGCTTGTCGATACGAGAAGCAAAGAACTCAAGGTCGTCGCGTCGCTCTTCAAGAACAGCAGCGAACACGTACTTAAGCATGTCTTCAGCCAGTTTTGCTACATCGTCAAGGTCTGCAAACGCAACTTCAGGCTCAACCATCCAGAATTCTGCTAGGTGGCGGCTTGTGTTTGAGTTTTCAGCACGGAACGTTGGGCCGAAGGTGTAA
The DNA here is from genome assembly GCF_049974785.1 of Vibrio genomosp. F10 str. 9ZD137. Classification (NCBI taxonomy): domain Bacteria; kingdom Pseudomonadati; phylum Pseudomonadota; class Gammaproteobacteria; order Vibrionales; family Vibrionaceae; genus Vibrio; species Vibrio genomosp. F10. Next base: position 393 of record NZ_JBNGCJ010000376.1, on the reverse strand, counting down.
ACCTTGCTGAGTGCACAAGCGTAAGCTTCCGCGTTAAGTTGGCCAGATACGGTTAGGAACGTCTCTTTGCCGAAGAAATCTTCGTTGAAGTCGACGTCGCCTTTTTCAGTGCGTGGTAGGTTTTCCATGTCTAGCGTAGAAACGCGGAACATTTCACCAGCGCCTTCTGCATCAGATGCAGTGATAAGCGGAGCAGAAGTCCAGAAGAAGCCTTGCTCGTGGTAGAAACGGTGAATCGCTTGAGATAGACAGTTACGTACACGTGCTACCGCGCCAATCACGTTAGTGCGTGGGCGTAGGTGAGCAACTTCACGAAGGTATTCGATAGAGTGACGTGTCTTAGCCATTGGGTAAGTGTCAGCATCTTCAACCCAACCAACGACTTTAACGTCG
>NZ_JBNGCJ010000375.1:0-4287 GCF_049974785.1 Vibrio genomosp. F10 str. 9ZD137 | reverse complement strand
CTTACGCGTCAGATTACGAGTAATTTCTTGAAAACAGAGAATTGATGAAGAAGGACTGGCCACTAGCCTAATGCTTGTAAGTTAAGCATTAGTTAGCGTCTTTTTGGAGGTGCATATTTCGGAGCATTCCGATCAGTCATTTCGGGATTATCCGATCACCCATTTCGGTTTAAACCGATCACTGATTCCGCGATTATCCGATCACTTTTAGCCTAACTCCGAAATCGGTGATCGGAGTTGCGAAAACCGCGATCGTAATGGCAGGGGTAACAGTTTCGACAGGAGCGCTCGCTGGAGAGCTTATGATGCTGACAGGCTTAGAGAGTAATGAATAAAATAGCGCTCAGCCGCTGTAGTTAAAACCAGATAAATTTGAGCAACTGTTACCGTTTATTTAACCCTTTTTTCATTCTATTTTGAACGGACTGCTCTTCACCTCAACGCCTTGACGGCGTTACGTAAAAATACAACACCCTATATAGTCAAAAAGCGCAGCCGATACGGATGCGCTTTTCCTATTTACTAAGCAAAAAGCATATTTCTAACAAGGCTAGATATGTCTCAAGTGCGTAGGCTACTGTCCATTGTCTATTTTCACGAACAGCACGATAGCTTTCGAACAATGAGCCTAAAAAGTCACAAGAAAATGATTACACCTATCACAGTAAGTCAGCGTTCAGAAATAGCGTAGAAAAAACGCTGGATAACAAGGCAGATTTTTTCGATAAGTCGTTATTCCACAATCAAAATGTCTAACGCGGTTATCGAGTGTTTTAACCAGCTAAGCTGACCCGTTACTTACTACGATTGGTATTACATCATCTCTATACTTAAGGCGTATGGTTGACCTTCTTCGTCCATTAGGCGCTTCTCATCTTGATCCACCAAGAACAGCTGATTCTCAGCCACAAAGAAACGGTACTCACCTACCTGCACAGTATTACCCGCTTCGTTCCAAATGACTTCGCCTTCTTCCATCACCGTCGCACTCATTTTATCAACGTAGCTACGGCCCAAAGAGTATTGACCGTCCATTTTCAATTCAAGCAACAAGTCAGTTGCAGCACAATCGTCACAAGGGACACTACCTTTATAGATACCGTTCCAATCAAGAGCAGTGTGTGCACTGTCAGCGACGGCCTCCATTACTGTGGGCTCAACAGCCGCGGCTTCATTTTCTGCGTTTTGATCTTGGCAACCCGCCAATGCAACAACAGCCATCAAAGCAACAAGTGAATTCTTTTTCATTATTATCTCCTAAGTATTGATATACCACCGTTAGAGCTTAGGACAAGGCACTATTGCAGACTAGTCTTTGTGATAGAAATCACACAAAAATAACACTCGCTTGGATGAAAGGGGCTACGCCATGAATCGGCTTAAAGTCGATAACAAGTACCGGTTGTTACCCCAGGGCAAGATCATGAACGTTTTATAACCACTTAAAACGATCGATTTGACGATCACTTTGAGCTGTGATCTTATACTCTCTTTTCCGGAGAGTATTATTCACATTGAGCACTTCAAAGAACCGTGTGTTTAATTTAGAACTCGAACTTTGCTTTTAGGGCAAATACCACATCGGTTTTATTCTGGATTAAATTGATGTTGTCGAAGCCATTGGTCAGATCAACCGCGGTGTGATTCAGAACTTGCACACTTGGAGAAATTTGCAGCCATGGTGTGATTTGAGCTCGGTAATACGCTTCAGTTGTATATTGGTCGTCTAAGTCCAACCCTTGCGTTGTGCTCTCCATTGGGCTTGCCCAGTTAACTGCCAGTCCAAACATGTCTTGGTTTCTCTGTGCAGGAATGTAACCAAAGCCGGCGCTTACTGAGGCGTCATACATGGCTCCGCCATCTTGAGCCCATCCAGCCCTAATGAAAGGCAACCAACGTTCAGCCACTAAACCTGATAGAGACAGGTTGATACCGTAACCTTCATCATCGTTTCCAACTGCGTCACGCTGCCATAGGCTGATATGAGCATTGCTGATGAACAGCATATCTTTACTTGGTGTCCAACCGAGTTCTAAGCTTTTCCAAGTGGCCCCTGTGTCAAAGAGCTCTTTGGCTCCTTCAACTAAGTCAGAAGCGTTGCCTTTAGCATCAAGAATACTGGCCGAGCCATAAATGCTATCTGAGAAAAAACCGCCGGCCATAACACCCAGTGCACCATCAGGCAATCCACCAATCGTTCCACTTCCGGAAGTAAACACACCACTGTTGAAGTCATTCCATGGGCTAGCTAACGCATAAAAATCGGTGTAATCCGTCATGTCTAAGAAACCGGCGTAAACCACCATCTGTTCTTGCAGTAGAGATTGACGCCAAAATAAATGAGTGGTTCTAAAGCCTTGATCACCATATAAGGAGTGAGCAAAACCTAAGTAACCGAGATCGGCCAAACCGTATTCTTTCGGGGAGTTTTCTGTGTATTTATGTCGATGTTCAAACTTGAATACAATTCCGCCTTTGTCTCCATCTTCTGTCTCTATAAGATCCCATTGACCAAAGACTCTTAATGCTCCTGCCGCAGCAGATGCATCCCCAAGAGGATCAATCGCTCCCATACTCAGCATGTTGTAATCCATGCCCAACTGTAAGCCATGCTCTTTTTGAAGGTTTTGCTTGGTTTCATTCCATGAATCGTAATGTGAACGCGAAGTCGAGGACTCTACTGACATTACTTCAGCGGTTGTTGCCCCTGATGCCAATATCAGAGCAATCGTTGACATATTCAAAAGATGTTTCATTTTAACCTCTTAGTAATTACGACTCAGCTTGGTTAATCAAATACGCTGAGTGCAAAAATAATGATGTATCTACTTTAGGATTGGATGACTGAACTTGATTGTTACTTCGCCATAAGTGTTCTCAACTCTAAGCTCTCCCCAGCGAGATTTATCTTGTGATAAAGGTGTTGCTAGACGGAGTGTTGTTTTCAAGGTGCTGCTTTCAAGATCGCCGTCGATATATGTGTATTCCGGATTGAAGGTGAAAAAAGTGCCATCGTCGCCAGTTTTTAACGTTCAGGAATGCCGCAGCAGTACCACCAATCGCGGTTTGGTTGTTGATGCCAAATCCACCGCTTTGGATAAAGTCTTCTTTGTATTCGTATCGGTATTTCACATAGGTTGTTTAGATAAGCCGGAATGATATAAACGTTTAATGGAAACTCAGAATTGCTATTGTCTGACGTGATCAGACAAACTATTTGAACCTTGTTGGTTTTTTTTGAGGTGGAAGTCGTAACCTATGCATGTTCTGTCTATACTCATCACGTCAAAGTGATTGATTTGAAAGTAATAAAGCATTATTTGAATATTGGAGTCATCTATGAATTTCAGCCTCGAGCAACTCTCCACCTTTGTGACGGTTTACGAGCAAAAATCTTTTAGCAAGGCTGCCGCTAAGCTAGATAAACACCGTAGTACCATCGGGCAAGTTGTTGTCAATTTAGAGGATATTCTTGATGTCGCACTCTTTGAGCGCAAAGGTCGCAGTGTTGAAGCAACACAAGAAGGTAAATTACTTTACCGCTATGCCAAGCAAGCCGTTGAGCAGCTAAAAGCCTTTGATAAAATAGCGCTCAACATCTCCCAAGGCGAACCAGAAACCATCAATATCGGTTATCTAAGCTTTATGCCACAGCTCATTTTGGCTGATATCAGAATGCAATTACAAAAAGACTTTCCAGGTTGTCGAGTCAATATGCTGGTCATGAATAAAAAGGAGATTGAGCAGGGGATTGAAGATGGGACACTGCACTTCGGTTTTTTGAATACTCATGAGAGTAGGGCGATGAATAGCTTTCACGCGGTTTACCTAGAAACCCTTACGCTGCTCCCATTCGCAAGTAAAGGCAGTGAACTGAGTAAAACGCCACCAAACGAACTGTTCTCTAAGTTAAAAATATCTAAGCAGTTAATCTTGAAATCATTAATCGATGAAGGGATGGCAGATAAAGTCACCCTTTCTGCTAACTATGAGCTTGTTGACCAACTTGCGCTTGTGATCCAATTGGTTCGGCTAGACTTGGGTTGGGCGTTACTTCCTCGCTCTGTTATTTACTCTGAATTTGTGCAGCAGAATTTAGTTGAGCTCAAGCCTACTGAGATTAAAAAAGGTTTAGAGGTTCCCATTTCTTTATGGAGCCCACATTCTTTACATATTGAAGGGATAAGGGAATCTATCGTTACTGCTGCTAATGAATACATCCAACACGTTTATGATGAATACTTCTAACTTGGGTTTATTAGATGAAAAAACAGCCAGTAAAAATCA
>NZ_JBNGCJ010000374.1:0-8376 GCF_049974785.1 Vibrio genomosp. F10 str. 9ZD137 | reverse complement strand
TTAGCTGAATTCGGCAACAAAGCCCTTCGACACTGGAATTTAAAGATCTTAGGGACTTAAGTTGATGTTCATTGAGGTTATTGATGATAATGGGGTTTCTAAATGAATGACTTAGCATTTTATTGTTTTTACTATCTGAAGAAAATTGGTAAGCAATTTCTTCATCACCAAAGAAACCGCTTAGGTGTCCAATGGGTAAATAACCCATCGCATATAAAGCATCAATTTTTATCACTATCACTTTACTTCTCAGGTAGTCATTTAAGTGTCCTGAAAACTGAAGTTTCTGCTTGTTACCCGTATTGTCATACTGACGTACAGCAAGAGTGTAAGGCGCGTTAGAATGCGCTTTGTCTTTGACTACAAAATATTTTTCTAGAATATTTTTAACAGGACCTTTCTCCAGATTCCAATCAACGGCTATGAACACATCATAAGTACCATTAGGGTTTTTAGTGAACTTTGGCTTGTGCATCTTTAGTTTCGTTTCATGGATGAAATGGCCAAAAAAATTATCATCTATATCTCTAATAGCGAGTTCATAATCATTAGAATCTAGGGAAGCTAGTTGGAAGAGTGTGCCTTCTGCAAAGACCTGTTTGGTTGTCTCTCTATTTTTCTCAAGTTCATTCAAAATGCTTTGACGAGCGGCCATCAAATCAGTGCGGTTGGCTCCATCGTTGATGCTTTTGTTTAGTGCAATCAACTCACTGCGTAAACGACTGTTATCTTTTTCAAGAGAGGTAATTTGGGCTTTTCGCTCAGGATCGTTTTTTAGCTTAGATAAACCGTCACGGATTGTGTCTTTCGAGAGTTTAATTCGAGCATTTGTGGTTAAGACAACACTGCCAGAGTCATTTATTTTTTGTGAATGCTTACTGCTAATCACCTCTAAAAACCCTGCACTCAACACTCGTAATTGTTGATGCGTTAGTTTGTTATTTTTAATATCAAATGAGCTTTCCACGTATGACCCTGCATAATCGGAAGCCGTTTTTTTTGCGGATTCAATGGAGATGTTTTTTGCACTGACTAATGTGTCATTAGCCCCTAATGTATAATCATCCACTACATCCACGATTATTTGATTGTTATTATCCAACACTACATTAATCTCGGCATGTACATACATTGCCGATAGCCATAGCGCAAGCGTTATTACTCTCATATCACTACCTTATTGGTTACTAGTACTTGATATAATCTAACATATGTATTTTATTTCCAAACTCTCTACCAATTCACATATCGTCTATCTTCTTAGATATTACGACAAACTTTATGAATTATTAAAAACACTGAATAACAACCAAGAAAACCTCAATGAAGAATAATACTCACATGGAAAAAATCAACATTTAAATAAAAATATTTTATTTTTATAGCACTTGAAGAAATTAACATCAACCAATGTTCACTTTGAACATTTAAAATATTTGTCATGTTCACTTAAAACATTAATACTAGCCTATTGTTCATTTAAAACATTTAGTCTTCGTGAGTAGAAGTGATTATTAAAAATAACATACGTAAGTTTTAAAAAATATACAATCAACTAATTAACTTGTAATGTTTCATGGGAGTTAATTCTGATAATGACTAAATTGATAAGGTGAGTTGATTATTATTGTTTTAAAATACACCCTATATCATTAGGGTTCTTCAGTTCAGAATGTACTGACAATAAGCAGACTAAGTTCAGTAGTATTTGGGCTTGCAAAAGCCTTAAAACACCATCTAGATTAGTACCGTGATATAACCTCTCATGCAGTGTGAGGTAAAAACACACTATCAGATTATTAATGTACTTAGAATCACGTGAAAAATAGGCCTACATCTGTTATATTATTAATAGTGTTTAGAATCGTTTTTTCAAAGGGGACTAGAATGCATAGCCTTGATGTGTTTTTATTGATTGTTATTGGTTTCGGTCTTTTCTGTGTGAAAGCGGATAGCATAATTATATGGTGTGACAGGCAACTAGCAAAAGATGCACTTAAAAAGTACCAGGATAAGTAATTAGTCCAACAAGTTAAACCCGATCTTATTGCCTCACTACATATTCCTGCGTCAGTATTTCTAGCCTGAAACTATGTTAACACCATAGATCAGTATGATTTGATCGTACATTTGTGGTTTTATACTCATTTGATCAGTGTTAATGCTAAAGTTTGGTCATTATTATATACAAGACGAAGATCGTGACAAACTCCATGACTATCAGCCCTAAGCGTCTAATCCCAACAATCTAGACAAAAATGGCCCACCATCATTTATCAGATTACATCAAAAAACCGGCAAAGAGTTTGATAGTCGCAGTAGACAAACTACCCAACAACTTTTAAACCCTTTTTACCTGAAATAGACATGCTACCCGTTGCAGCCTCTTCGATATGCTTACTCCACCACGCCATTAAAACCTTTCGTCGTTCAAGGTAATCAGTGCGGTTGTATGCGCTTCTTACCTTATCTCTATCTACATGAGAAAGTGCAGCTTCAATAATGTCTGGATCAAAATTCTGTTCATTTAGAGTGGTACTAGCTAATGCGCGCAAACCGTGGGAAGTTTGCCTACCCTTCATGCCCATTCGTACCAATGCTTTATTTGCTGTCTCTTTGTTGATGTGATTTTTGTTACTTTTGTCAGCAGGGAAAAGGTATTCACTATCACCCGTGATGAAATCAATCGTCTCTAATAGGTCTAAAGTTTGTTTTGTTAAAGGAACAGTGTGTACCCTTCCCTTTTTCATTCTTTCAGCAGGAATAACCCAAAGCATCTTTTCTTTATCAATTTCATCCCAACGTGCCCCGGCCGTTTCAGCAGGTCTTGTCATGGTGTGAAGTTGCCATTCTAGCAAGCAACGAGTGATGGGTTTAATGGATGCGTAGTTGATTGTTTTGAGGAGCTCTGGAAGCTTGTCTGGAGCTAACGAAGCTTGGTTAGTTACCTTAGCTGTTTCAAAAGCTTTACCAATACCTGCGAGCTTATTGTGTTCAATCACACCCGTGTTTACTGCAAAGGTCATTATTTCATTTAGGTTACGACAGAGCCGCCCTACGGTTTCTAATTTACCTTGGTTTGCAATAGGTTTAATTGTTTTGATCGCTTGTGGTGCCGTAATATCACCAAGAGGAAACTTACCAAGATCAGGTAAGAGGTACTTCTCAATTCGTTGCTTTAGCTTCTTAGCCGTTTGCTCTTTGACGCTTGTTTTCTTCACTTCAATCCAGTCATCAAACACCGACTGTAACGTATTCGACAATTCTAACTGTTTTTCTCTGAGAGTAGTGTCACGGTGCTCTTTAGGGTCAATACCATCAGCGAGTAGCTCTCTCGCTTCAATCGCTTTGGTTCTTGCTTTGGCTAGTGAGACGTCAGGGTACTTACCTAAGGCTAGGTTCAAGCGCTTTCGTGAAATGGGATGATAGTAAGAGAAACGCCATAGTTTTGTTCCTATAGGCTTAATCTTCAATGATAATCCATCACCGTCACCTAAATTATATTCTTTCTCTTTAGGCTTTGCTTGTTTGATTTGAGTTGCCGTTAAAGGCTGTACTTTTTTCGCCATCGTAACCCCCTGAAGTAACCTCGAAATTGCTTAGATCTTAAAAGACTACTTCAGAGATTACTTTAAACGGTGGATTTTACAACACATCATGGAATCTCTTGGGACCAATGAATGGCTAAGAGCTTGATAAAACAAGGAATTACAGGCACAAAAAAGCCCACACTAGGTGGGCTCTTTCGTATAATGTGGTGCCCGCTACTGGACTCGAACCAGTGACACCTTGCATGTCATGCAAGTACTCTAACCAACTGAGCTAAGCGGGCATGCTTCACAAATCAAAGTTAATCAATATGTTACTTGAACTAACCTTTGCCTTGAGAACGAGGAAGATATTAACTATTCATTTGGCATGCGTCAACTGTGATATCGTATTTTTTATCGCAAACACGTTCGTTTGCCTACTTACTCAGCAAGTTGATTAACATCTCGTCACTCTCATGCCGTCGACCTTTGTTATCGTCAATGAATCTGAAGCTTAAATTGTTCCACATTGGCAAAACAATCGCGGATTTACTAATGGACAAGAAATATCAGGATCAGTGAGGTACACAGTTTCTGCTCAGTTTTGTTCATTTTTTGTGTTATTTTTCTTGCACATAGATATAAATCCAATTGCAAATCACCCTTTCTGCTTAGCAGAATGAATGCATTTCAATACACGTCACAAAAATGTGATATACATTCCAATACTAATTGCATATACCTTTAAAGTAACTATCATTCAGATTCGATCGAATAAAGATAAAACTGCTAGGAACCTTCATGGACGTGGATGCGTTAAGCAACTCACATAAGCTTCGCGCTGTTGTACTCACTTGGCTTAGCTTAGTACTGGCGTTTGGATCTTTGATCTTTGGTGCTTATAACTTTTTCATTTATAATGAAATTCTTCTAGCTAGCTGCCACTTGGTTTTTTCTTTTTACTCATTTTACCTCTTTTTCTTAGCAAAGCAGTTTCGTCACTCATACCGTTCAATTATTGTTTTCACCTCTATGCTAGCGTTCATTATTAGCTTAGCCACGTCCATATTGCCCTTTGAAAACGCGATTTTTGTGTGGGGCAGCTTTGTTCCCGTTTTCTTTTATCTTCTATTAGGAACCAAGCAAGGTTGCATAAGCACCGTGGTGTTTTTTCTGATTCAAACTGCAATCATTACAACAAAATCCAGTTTTGAGTCGGCATCTAGCAACAGCATGCTCGTACTTAATGTTACCGCTTGCTATCTCGCCGTTTGGGTCACCGCTCATATCTTTGAATCAAATAGGAAAAAGGCAGAGACAAAGTTGTCCTTGCTCGCATCAAAGGATTCACTAACGAACACTTATAACCGCCTAGCTTTAACCTACCAGTTTCCTAGCCTGCAACGAGCCGCCAATGCCCCACTGAGCTTACTCATACTAGACATTGACTTCTTTAAGCAAGTTAATGATCGTTTTGGTCATTCTACTGGCGATAAAGTTCTCATTGAAGTGGCTAAACTGCTTAGGGATACGATTGGGGAGTCTCAGGTGTTTAGAATTGGCGGAGAAGAGTTTTGCTTAACACTCCCCCACACTGACTTGTTCCAAGCGGAGCGTTATGCTGAAGCAATTAGAGAAAAAGTAGCGTCGCATTCGTTTACTGCTTTGCTTCCTTCCATTAAGGTAACGGTTAGCATCGGTGTTTGCGAGTGTAACCCAGTTGTCAGGCTAGAAGATGTCCTTAAGAAGGCGGATGTCGAATTATATCGTGCGAAGAAAAATGGCCGTAATCAGGTGATGGTGTGCTCCGAGCAAAAACACAGTGCGTTATCTTCTGTACCACTTGCGGCCAAGCTTGATTAATCCTTAATCCTCAAAAACCACATTATAGTTTTCAGTATAAGTACACTGCGGCTGGCGGCTACACGTAAAAAAGCGGCGACCTTTAAACTCCCCTTGGTTAGCCACTTTCACGACCATTGGGCTTCCGCATTTTTTGCAAAAACGGATTTCCTTGTCTGGTTCAATCAAATCTATGTGCGCGGCTAGCAAACGTCTTAATCGACCGACCTGATAGCTGTGTTTAATCGAAGTGCCTATCAATGGAATACTCGCAGACTGACAGACATGCATAAGTAGCTTCTGACGGTCCACTTTCCCTTTATCAAGTTCTCGGCCATTATCCAGTTCAATCGCTACTCGAACCTCTAGAGAGCGAGGATCACAGATAACAAAATCGAAGTAACTCTTTGCGATACGATTATTAGCGACAAACCAATTCTTTTTATCTGTCGCGACAGGCGTTAAAACATTAGACAGATTGACTTTAGCTAAAACGATACCATGTTCACCGACGGCTGCGACCAATGCATTGTATACCGCACTTTCTTGCACGCTAAGGATTGCCCCTTTACGCTTATACGCACTGTCTTTTATGCTCTCATTTTTTACTAGTCGCTTTTGTACAAAAACAAAAAACACAACCAAAAGTACGACAACTATGAAAATATTTTCCATTGCTACTTAAACTCTCAAATACGGTTAACTTATTAATTAATAAACGAAGTTGGCTGAAAGTGCCATTTATGTTGCTAATAATGGGAGATCAGCAATACTTCTTGTTTTCATGAAAATCACTGAATGTATGTCTTATTTGATCTGTATCATTCCCCACTTAATTGTGATCAATTATCGTAGTAATTGTTACACAAGTGTAAAGGTTAAATTTATTATGGAATTGAAACAAGATCCTCGTTGCTACACGGATGTCTGTGTCGATGGTTACTGGTATCACTACGATCACTGCACCACAAGAGCTTACGTATTGAAAGGTGGAAGTTCTCCTGAACTCATCTTGTCGAAAGAACCCAAGACCGAAGCTGAACTGATCTCTTTACTAAAGGGCATAGGAACATAACCCCACATAACAAAGCCCTATGCATAAAATGTATAGGGCTCTTTCAGGTAATACCAATCACGCTTACTTAGACCGATAGGTAGAACACAGATTCATTGTGCTTGGTTTATGTTTTCTACAATTAAACCCTTTTAGAGCGACAACCCTTGTGCACTGTTATACCGCTACGAAAATACGTATTTATCCATCATAGAGACCATTTTACCAATCTCTGGTTTGGTTATCGTATCATTTGCGCCTAATGCCAGGGCTTTAGAGCGGTTGTCTTCGCTCATTAGAGATGAAAACATGACAATAGGTGTTGCCGAATAAGCCGGTGTTTCTCTCAAGCGTTTAACTAAATGCATGCCATCCATTCTTGGCATTTCTACATCAGTAACCACCGCATTGATAAGCTCATCAACAGAGATATTTTCACTCGCCGCAACTTGCGCTATCTCCATCAATTTTTCGTGGGCTTCTCCGCCATCTTTACACGCAATAATATTGTACCCAGACGATCCAAGGGTATCTTGAATAAGACTACGAATAAACGCTGAGTCATCAACGACCATGATAGTCTTAGCGTTACGCTTGGTGACAATTTTCTGGTTCAAATCGACCGAGCGATCAACCGTCACATCGTATTTTTCCATACTAAGCTCAGGGTTAATGTCCGCGATGATTTTTTCAAAATCCAAAATCATGATCAGATTACCGTCTTTTCTGACCACAGCCACCACGCAATCTTGCTCGCCAGCTTCTAAAAACTGACTCGGAGACTCAACATCATTCCATGAAATACGATGAATACGGCTGATACTGTCAATAAGGAAGCCATTGGTCATGCGATTAAAGTCAGTCACTATGACAAACTTTTTCTCTAATTCAGCTTTCGTGGGTACACCTAACCAACCGGCTAGATCAACCAAGGGCGTCAATATATCGCGGGAAGAAAAAACACCAACCATATGAGGCTGGGCGTTAGGGTAGTCTGTGGTATCGGGCACTTGAATTACTTCACGTACTTTCGCAACGTTTATCCCGTAGTAGCACGTTTTAGTGCTCCCATCAGGCAACTGCTTTTCCAAATGAAACTCAATAATTTCAAGTTCATTGGTACCACTCTCAGTTAAAATTGTACTGCTGCTCTGGCTCATGCTGTCACATCTGTCTTCAAAGTAGAATTATTGGTATTTATTAATAATAGCATCGTATTGGTTAATACCACTGTCATTAATACTAGTTTTAACCTTATCAATAGCTTGTTGCAACTCATCAATAAGGTTTGTATCGACATCTTTGTTGAAAGCATAATAAAGCTCGCCTTCTTTCAATACGCAAATTGCAATACTCAGCGGTAAATGATACCGATTAAATGGAACAGACGATGTCGAAATCATCCACTTTGACCCTGCTTATGACATCCAACCTTTCGCCATATTCTCTCATCGTCGGCTCAAAATTAAACGTTCCTAATACTGCTACTCTAACATCGTTTGATCGTTAGAAATCTATGTCGAACAAAGTTGATTATCGCATGAGTTTTTTATAGCAACGTTCTGGCCTTCCCACTGTTCCATAGTTTAGGTCTGCTTCTAATTCTCCGGAGCTGATCAAGTATTCAAGATAGCGTCTAGCCGTGGTTCGGCTTGCTCCGATACTTTCACCGGCTTCATCCGCCGTTAAACTCGCGGGTTGCAAAAACAAATTTCTAATTTTGTCTAACGTAACACTATCGATACCTTTTGGCAGTCGTTGGGCACTGTTTTCCGTCGTGTTCGAAGATTGCAGCATTTTATCGACTAAGTTTTGATTCAAATCATCGGCGTTACTGAGTTCACTTTTCTGTACATGATATTTTTTAAGTGCGGCTTCGAGACGAGGAAACATAACCGGCTTGAGTAAGTAATCGACCACGCCTCCACGCATTGCTTGTTGCAACGTATA
>NZ_JBNGCJ010000373.1:0-4245 GCF_049974785.1 Vibrio genomosp. F10 str. 9ZD137 | reverse complement strand
TAATAGCTTCATAACTAATAGCTTCTTAAAAAAACGCTTCTTAAATAAACGATTGCAACATCAACACAGGGAATATGAGAATGAAAACACTGACAGCGGGTTTAACTACAATGGGCTTAACCACAGCAGTTCTAGCTTCTTCGGTGAGTGCTGCGTCGACATTTGAAATTGTGAACACTCAATTTATTGCAGGGGTCAGTTATCAAGAGCAGCAGAAGGCGATGGACAGTTTGAATTCAATAGTGAAGCATTTTGATGGCTTTCAAAGCCGAAGTTATTTCTACAGTGAAGAGCTGAATCGTTGGACCGACATCGTGATTTGGGAAAGCTTGGAACTCGCTAAATCGGCTAGCGTAAAGGCGATGGAAGACCCACATGCTCAGCAAGTGTTTTCTATCATGGACATGGAAACGACGATTTTTTCACACTATCGTTCGATAGGGCACATTGAAGCAGAAACAACGACCAAATAGAGGCGAAGGGCGCTGAGAAAAGACGCTTTTTACATCGTTAAATAAATCAAGGAGTAAAGTAAATGACTCAAACAGAAAGCCGTTGCCTTTGTGGTGCTGTAAACATTGTTGCTGAAGACATTAACCCGAAGTTTACGGTGTGCCACTGTCAATCATGCAGAACATGGGGTGGAGCCCCCTTCTTTGCGGTGAAATGCGGCTCAAAAGTAAAAATTGAAGGTAATGACTTCATCAAAACCTATGAATCGTCATCTTGGGCATTGAGAGGTTTTTGCTCCGAATGTGGTACCCATCTTTTTTATAAGCTGAAAGCAACCGGTGAGTACAACATGCCGGTAGGTTTGTTTCCAAATTTGAATGGATTGGAAATGGATATGCAGTATTTCATTGATAGGAAGCCAAGTTATTATTGTTTTTCAAATGAAACCCAAGAGATGACAACAGATGAGATAATGGCTTATTTTGCAGACAAAATGTAAATACGTACAGGAACTTGTTTTGTAGAAAACCGGCCGGTTGATCATGGAATAGCGTAGTAATAGTGAGCAGTTTTTGCTCACTATTATTCTATTCTGAAATTGAATTCACGTTGTTTAGGATCATGGCATCGTTTGCGAGAGATACTCTTTAAGCTCATTAGAGATGAAATCGAACACGCGACGAATCCTGCGGTTGGTCCTAAGTTCTTGGTGACAGACGGCCCAAACGGGTAAGCATATCGTTGGGCCAAATTGTTGAAGCGCTTTTACTAATGTTGGCTCCTGATCTCCCACATCTTGAGTGAGATAAATAAGCCCCAAACTTTCCTTACAAAGGCTTATTTGCATCATTTGGTGGTCAGTCGACAGTTTGAAGTTATCGGGTGATAGATTCCAACCCTGTTGATTGAGTTGGTTGCTAATGAGACTGCTGTCACTGAAACCTATTACTTGTATATCTTCAATTTCTTTAAGTGAATTGACGTCAGTGTAATATTTTAAATACTCCTCGGTCCCATATAGCCACACCGTTTCTTCACCGAGTTTTCTAGCAATCAAGTCGGGTTGAGTGGGGCAAAAACTTCGAATGGCTATGTCAGCATCTCTTCGATTCAAATCGCTAACTTTATTGCTCACTATGACTTCTATTGTGATTCTGGGCTCTACTTTCCTTAACTTGGCAATGATTCGGGGTAGTCGATATACAGCGTCTAATTCACAAACTGAAATCACGACCGTACCTTCTAGTTGCTGTGATTGCCCGTTGGCCATAAGTGAAAAATCACTGGCTGCGTCGCCCATCTTTCGGGCTAATTGTAAAAGATCGATCCCGCTGGAAGTCAATTCCAACCTTTGTCCAACTCTTTCAAACAATCTAACACCAATTTCTTGCTCTAAAGAGGCTACCTGCCTACTCAGGGTGGGCTGTGTCATGTTCAAAGCTTTTGCAGCAGCAGATAGAGTGCCTTCTTCCGCCGTTACTAAAAAAGCACGGGTACGATTCCAATCAAAACAGACTGACTTCCAGTTCATACAAATACGTATAACCTCATGTTAATTTAGTTGGTTAACTAGTGATTAATACATGTATATCATAAGTCTTGGGATACCACATGCAAGGACAAGAAAATGACGACATTAGTGCTTGGAGCGACAGGAGCAACGGGAAGGTTGGTTGTTGAAGAATTAGTCAGCCAACATAGAGAGGTTCGCATTATTGTGCGTTCGTTAAATGATTTACCGCTGCACATAACGACTAGCGACTATGTGGAGGTTGTTCATGCTAACTTGTTGGATCTAATCGATGAACAGCTAACTGAGTACGTTTTGGGGTGTGAGGCAGTGGTTTCTTGTCTTGGTCACAACTTAACGTTTAAGGGTATATTTGGACAGCCTAGGCGTTTAGTGACCGATGCGACAATGCGAATATGTCAAGCGATTGAAAGAACTCAACCTGAGAGACCAATCAAATTTATACTGATGAGCACGACTGGCTTTCAAAATACATTAGCCGATGAAAAAATATCTAGAGCGCATAAAGTGATGATGTCATTTTTGAGAGTGGTGTTACCTCCACATGTTGATAACGAACAAGCGGCGACCTATTTGCAAAGTAGTGTGGTGAAGGCGTCGAAATCCATTGAGTGGGTAGCGGTTCGGCCAGATAGCCTAACGAATGATTTAGAACGAACAGGGTATGTCATTCATCAATGTCCACAGTATGACCCTATATTTGATTCGCGAAATACAAGCCGCTTAAATGTCGCTCGTTTTATGACAGAGTTGATATCGACTCCTAAAACATGGCAAGCATGGAAAAGTAAATTCCCTGTTATCTATGATAGTGATTAGCAACTAAGGTTCTAACTAATAATGGTCAAAACATACAGCGAGAACGAGGAACTTAGACCCATCAATCTAGACTGACAATGTGGCTTCTAACAGCCCATTGCCAGTCAAAAAGTAAACATCATCGAGTCGTTGTGCTGATTTTTATGGCTTGACTGAGGTAGTGAATGATTATTTTTAGCTCAGCATCCTTGATAGACAAAACTCTCATCACTTTTCCGGTACCTGTCAGTTTATTGTAAGTATCGATCATGTGAATGCCTTTCAAAAACCCGATGTCAACGCCACTTTTAGTCGTCCTCATATGACAAACCCCACCGTTAGGAGTTGAATAGCTAGTTATTCTCTGCTTTCTTGTTTCAAGTAGCTTAAAGTCTTCAATGAGTATCCTTCGTATCAATAAAAACAATGTTTTATGGTCCGATCTCACATCAAGATCATACTGCATTATAGTCCCCAATATTTGTTGTCTAATTTTGAGAGTAATACCATTGTTATTTCATTTTTTTTAAAATCATTATGTTACAGCCTCATGTTAAAAGATTGGACAAGTAGGCATTTTGATGTGCTTTGATAACTCTTCAGCGACTAATATCAATTCTGACTCTTTGTTCATTTGCCCGACAAGCTGAATTCCCATAGGTAGTCCATTCCGGTCCAAACCTATTGGCATGGTTACGACAGGATGACCTATTAGGCTAATTGGTGTCGTAAAAGCGGTGAGGGCATCGAAATAGTTTACCTCTAGTCCGTTGACCTTGATGGGTTCGCTATAATCTCGGCTAGGACCTCGTTCTGATGTCGGTTCCATGTGTTTAAACGCGGTACAACAGGTGACGGGCAATATCCAAGCGTCAACGTTTTTAAAAAAGTTTTGGCAATCAAGGATCGTTTTGTCTCTGGCTTTCAAAGCGCTTGAGTACTCATCTGGATTTCTACGATAGCCCTTCATTACATTGTTAAGAAAATTCGGAGAGCGTTTCCTACTCTGGTTGCCGAAAAGCACGCTCAACCACCGTATAAGAGGGTTCATGAATGCTGACGTTTCATGTCCCATTATGCGTCCAAACGTTTCCCAAGATTTTTTGAAACTAAAGTGCTTGGGTTTAGCTTGCACGCATTGATGGCCCTTTTGTTGCCAACTGGTCATTACTTGGGTTATTCGATCGCGAATATCAGTATCTAAGGGCATGTCGTCCGCTTCGAGCCAATACGCCAAATTGAGGCATTTTTGAATACTAGGCTCATGTTGACCACTGAGTGCTCGCCACATTAAAGCTAGGTCTTTTGCTTGTCTAGCCATTGGGCCAGGACGTGCAAAATTATGTAGAGCCAACTTAGGTGTTAGCAGCATTCCGTCACTGCTTACAGTACCTTCACTTGGTAATAAACTGTATACACCACAAAAGCTTGCAGGGATTCTTAATGAAAGATCGGAAGAGCGG
>NZ_JBNGCJ010000372.1:0-5963 GCF_049974785.1 Vibrio genomosp. F10 str. 9ZD137 | reverse complement strand
CCCGTGGGTTCATGGGGCGGATACTAATAAAGTTCAAAGAGATCTATTATGAGTTATGAGCAGGAGTTGTTTCCCAGAGCTGTAATTTTTGAAATAAGCTCAGTCGTAACTCCCTTACCAAATGTAGATGTCAAATAACGGCCAGAATAGACATCTAATATCTCAGAGTGACAATCACCACAGGTATACCAAGTAGAGTTGGTTGCTTGAGCATGAGCTAGCATCCTCCGTATAGGGTCACTATCATCCATACGGATGCTTAAAGCTATATCTGGAGCTAACTCATCTTCTACAAACAATCCTCCCTCAATGAATAATTGTCGTGTATACCTAGTGCCAAGAGGATATAGCTTAAAGCCCGATTCTACTGCGGCTTTACGAAGTTTTTTATTCCGACAAGATCTGGCGTTACAACTTCCAATAAATTAGCGGGTGAGCTGCATCGCCACTTTTCGTATGCCTGTGAAACGTTTTTGTCGCTACCGATGTATTGTTCCGAATAGAAAAGGCTGAAGGTATCAAAGTATAAAGTTTGCATTGGTATTCACCTATAGGGAGCTATCCAAGTTGGCCTGTTTACGTTAGTAGATAGAGGTGAGATTACCTTAGCACTTAAGTGTTTAAGAATGAAAGCCAGTGAGAGGAGGGCTTGGTGTTCTCTCTACTTAAGCTGCACTTTACTGTGCATATGCGAAATTGCACAGTCAATTATTTGTTACCCATCATTTGTAAACGTCCGAACTGTGCGAGTTTTTGGGGGTTTAAATTTGCTTGGCTTGAATTTTAATATGGTTCAAGTGTATGTGTTTCTTGCTTTGATGGCTCAAATAACGGGTAAGAAGCCGGGCGTATCATAAAATAGTAAACGCACACATCTATGAAGATCAATTGGCCCCCATGCGTGATATTCAGTTAAAGCGTGAGCCTTTAAAACCAGCGACGTTTCACATTAATCCTAAAATCACTTCATTAGAAGATTTAGAAACTTGGGTGACCTTGGAGGATTTTTGGGTAGAAGGCTATGAATGCCATGAAGCGATTAAATACCCGTTCTCGGTGTAGTTGACTTACTTTATTGGTTTTAGAAAGATAGAGACTAAAAGGCCCCTAAACGGTATGAGTTTAGGGGCCTTTTTGTTGGACTGTATTTTCTTGTCTAGATGCCGCGGCGAGTTCTTAAAGGTAGAACTATCTTCTATCTTAAGCCGTTAAAGCAAGAACAGCACCTGGCATGACAACAAAGATGCTTGCCAAGTAACCAGCTACAACCCATTTATTCTTTACTGCCATCTCAGCGATATACTCAGAACCTTTAACAGGAAGCTCTCGTAAGAATGGAATACCATAGATTAACGCGGTAGCGAGGACATTGAAGACTAGGTGAACCAATGCAATCTGTAGAGCAAACACTGCGAACTCACCAGACACGGCCGTAGCAGCTAATAGAGCAGTAATACACGTACCAATGTTTGAACCTAGGGTAAATGGGTATATGTCACGAACTTTAAGTACCCCAGAGCCCACAAGAGGAACCATTAGACTTGTGGTTGTTGATGAAGATTGAACCAAGATGGTCACGATAGAACCCGACGCGATCCCATGCAGTGGACCACGACCAATCGCATTCTTTAGAATTTCACGAGCACGGCCAACCATCAGGCTTTTCATTAATTTACCCATCACGGTAATCGCAACAACAATCGTCGCAATACCGAGCAAAATTAATGTAACACCAGCAGTGACATCACCAAATGCAGACAATGGCTCTTTGATTGCACCGACCACTGGCTTAGTGATAGGGCTAATAAAGTTCAGACTTTTAATGCTTAGATCACCGGTTGCTAGGAAAGGAGACACTAACCAATGTGAAATTTTGTCGAGAATACCGAACATCATTTCTAACGGCAGGAATATGGCAACAGCAAGCAAGTTAAAGAAATCATGAATAGTGGCACTTGCAAAGGCTCGTTTAAACTCAACCTTACAACGAACATGACCTAAGCTAACGATAGTATTGGTGACTGTGGTACCGATATTCGCTCCCATAACCATAGGGATGGCGGTTTCTACAGGTAATCCACCCGCAACTAAACCGACAATAATGGAAGTAACGGTACTGGATGATTGAATGAGCGCTGTGGCGATAAGACCAATCATTAAACCAGCGATAGGGTGAGATGCAAATTCAAATAATACCTTTGCATGGTCTCCTGTCGACAATTTGAATCCGCTTCCTACCATTGATACCGCTAAAAGAAGTAGGTATAGCATGAATGCCAAGTTAGCCCAGCGTAGCCAGTGGGATGTTCCCGCTTTTGGCATCGCTGTAGAAGTAGCTTGGTTCATCATAGTTTTCTCCGTTGACCGTTTTAGTGTTTTTGGTCTGTAGTTGAATCTGAGAGTGATACTAGACGGCAAATATTTCACTAATATGACAATTTTGGGGCGTGCGAGACTTTTTGAGATGAAGCCGAGGTTTGATTTTTTTTGTGGCGCCAAGGTGATTTTAAGGTATTGATTTTAAGATGGTTTTGTTGATGTTAAAACTCTGTGACTGGATGGTGTTTTTTTGACTTTTTTATTAATAGGCAGAAAAAACCGATAAAATTTGCAATATAACAAAATACACTTTCGGTAATATCATTTAAAAAACCCATTAACTAATGGTTTTTCCGAAATATAGATGCATCAGCGATGCGATTATGATTAGAATAGAGGGATATAACTCCTATGCTAGGTGATGCAATGTACCATTTAAACTATAACCACCTTTATTACTTTTGGATGGTGTGCAAACAAGGATCAGTGACGAAAGCGGCAGACGCGCTTTTTTTGACCCCGCAAACGGTGACCGGACAAATTAAAGCCCTTGAAGAGCGGATGGATGGCAAGCTGACTAAGAGAAATGGTCGTAGTGTAGAGCCAACCGAGTTAGGGCAACTCGTTTTTAAATATGCCGATCGAATGTTTGGTTTGAGTTATGAGTTGCTTGATATTGTTAATTACAGTCAGCGATCTAATATCTTATTTGATGTTGGGGTAGCTGATGCCTTGTCAAAAGATATCGTCAGTCGGATTTTGTTGAGTGCCGTCCCGAATGATAACAGCATCCACCTGCGTTGTTTTGAATCAACACATGAATTACTGCTTGAGCAACTCTCCCAACATAAACTGGACATGATTCTCTCTGACTGTCCGGTCGATTCAGGTAAAAGTCCGGGCTTATACAGTAAAAAGCTTGGGGAATCAGGCATGAGTTTTTATAGCCATGGCGACCAGAACATTGTGCTTTCAAGGGATCTCGAAGAGATAAAGCTATTGATCCCAGGTAGTCGAACCGCAATGGGACGTAAAGTTTTACAGTGGTTTGACAGACAGGGGGTGAATCCCAATATTTTAGGTGAGTTTGATGATTTAGCGTTAATGAAAGCCTTCTTTCGCCAGCATCAAGATGCGGTCATGCTTGCTCCAACCACATACCGGAACGAAGTGGATGAGAAAACGCACCTTAAAAAAATTGGTTCTATTGAGGATCTAAAAGAAGAGTATTACATTATTTTTGCAGAAAGAATGATTCAACACCCAGCGGTTAAAAGTATTTGTGATGAAGACTTTGGTGAGTTGATTAAGTAACCTTATGTTTTATATGACAATAGATTATCATGGTGTGCCGTTTAAACATAAGTTTGTCAGTTGTTGATTGCGCCATATCGTTATACTATTCGATACCCAGTGATGAATTGACTATCACAGCTGTTTATAGAGTGAGAAATCCTAATGAACTTAGAAGATATGGACCGAAATTCGGCGAAAGCGGTTGTTTTGCTCAAGGCCATGGCTAATGCAAAGCGTCTACAGATTTTGTGCCTATTGCATACCAATGAACTATCGGTAGGGGAGTTAGGTTCTCAGTTGGAGTTAAGTCAATCTGCGCTCTCTCAACATCTAGCTTGGTTGCGCCGTGATGGTTTAGTCAACACACGTAAAGAGGCACAAACGGTTTTTTACTCATTGAGTAGCGATGAAGTGAAGGCGATGATCAAGCTGCTTTATAGTTTGTATTGTGAACCAGAAACCAGTTAAGTTGAAATTGAGATAATTTAGACATAAAAAAACCGGCAGAAGCCGGTTTTTTTCTCACAGTAATCAGAGTTCTAATTAAAGAGCTTTGATTGCAGCTGTGAAACGAGCCTTATGACGAGCAGCTTTATTCTTATGAATAAGGCCTTTAGTCGCCATACGGTCTAGAAGTGGTGTAACTTCTACTAGAGCAGCAGTTGCAGCTTCTTTATTGCCAGCTTCAATAGCTGCAATCGTTTTTTTCATGTAAGTGCGCATCATAGAGCGACGGCTAGCGTTATGCTGACGACGTTTCTCAGCTTGGATAGCGCGCTTCTTAGCAGATTTACTGTTTGCCAAGGTCTAACTCCCAAAAACATAGTTCGGTGACAATTTAAGGGCGAGGAATATCCTCTATTTGCGCTTAATTGTCAAATGATTTGTGCAAAAACCCATCTAAGCCAAACAAGTTTGGTATGAAAAGGTTATCGCGGTTAAGATGGCGGGGATTCTAACAGTATTTTTATACCATTGCTAATACTTATCTTCTCTTACACAGGCATTCTATGTTTGTTCTTGAATATAGTGACGCATTAGCCGTGGTGATTGAGGTTAATTTGAGTAAACGTCTTCTAAAATCAGGCATGATTGTCAGCGCAATGACGTTGATTTCACGAGTATTAGGGTTAGTTCGTGATGTTGTTGTCGCTAATTTGATGGGCGCAGGAGCCAGCGCTGATGTTTTTTTCTTTGCAAACAAAATCCCCAATTTTTTGCGTCGATTATTTGCAGAAGGTGCTTTTTCTCAAGCATTTGTACCGGTATTGACGGAGTATCACGCTAAAGGTGATATGGATGAAACTCGACAGCTGATAGCAAAAGCCTCGGGTACCCTGGGCGTTATCGTGTCTGTTGTCACCATAATGGGGGTTTTGGGTTCGGGAGTCATTACTGCGCTTTTTGGCGCGGGTTGGTTTTTGGATTGGTTAAATGGAGGGCCTTCTGCAGAAAAGTTTGAATTAGCGAGCTTTATGCTGAAAATCACGTTCCCATATTTGTGGTTTATCACCTTTGTTGCACTTTCAGGCGCCATCCTCAATACCTTAGGCAAGTTTGCGGTCTCTTCGTTTACACCGGTCTTTCTCAATGTAATGATCATCGGGTCGGCTTATTTTATTTCCCCTATGCTGAATCAACCGGAAATTGGATTGGCTATCGGCGTCTTTTTAGGTGGATTGGTCCAATTTCTTTTTCAACTGCCTTTTCTAATCAAAGCGGGCGTACTGGTTAAACCTAAATGGGGCTGGAGAGATCCCGGGGTCGTTAAAATTCGTACCCTAATGATCCCGGCCTTATTTGGTGTATCGGTCAGTCAGATTAATTTGCTGTTTGATACTTTTATTGCCAGTTTTCTAGCAACGGGCTCAATCAGTTGGCTCTATTATTCCGACCGTTTACTGGAGTTTCCACTTGGGCTATTTGGTATAGCCATTGCGACGGTTATTTTACCTGCGTTATCAAGAAAACACGTAGATGCGCAAAGTGAGGGTTTTGCCCATACGATGGATTGGGGAGTCCGCATGGTCACCTTGCTCGGTGTGCCCGCCATGTTAGGTTTAATGGTATTAGCTAAACCTATGCTAATGGTGTTATTTATGCGTGGTGAATTTACCCCTCATGACGTCCATCAAGCGTCATTATCTTTGTTTGCTTACGCATCTGGTTTGCTCAACTTTATGTTAATTAAGGTGCTGGCACCCGGGTACTACTCTCGTCAAGATACTAAGACGCCTGTGAAATATGGCATCATAGCGATGGTAACCAATATGTTCTTCAACGCCATTTTCGCATGGTTTTATGGGTATGTTGGGCTCGCAATGGCGACGGCGTTATCGGCTTTTGTC
>NZ_JBNGCJ010000371.1:0-8735 GCF_049974785.1 Vibrio genomosp. F10 str. 9ZD137 | reverse complement strand
GCCTGCTGCGGCTGCTTCCTTCCGGATCTGACCGAGTTCACAAGTTAGTGTTGCGGGAGGACCAGGGCCTCCATAGATTCTGTATCTTAGTGTTAACTAAGAGCGTGTGGGATTATCAGCCATCAATCGTTATATTGCAAGTCGTATGTCTCTAATTTTACTCACACAGCAACCAAGTGTTTAGTGTTTGACCAATTTGTCTAAATGCGCTGCACATTCGACGAGTAATCTTGATTTGCCGCTTCTTTATGACGCTGTTCACCATGTTTGTCTTTGTACATCGCTTTATCGGCTTGATCCATAACGCTTTCTAACGACATAAAACGGGTTCTAGGAGAAGACACACCAATCGCTATATCGATATCCAATCGAATGCCTTGTTTAAGGTGATGGTAGTCAACCTCACTTAGTATGCTGACGATCGTGTGTAAGTGCTTAGCTTTGATGGAGCCCACCAAAATAAATTCATCTCCACCGATTCGATAGCAACCCCCTCGCCAAACTTTACGAATTTTATGTGACACTTGCAGTAATACGTCATCCCCGACTTCGTGACCATAGGTGTCATTGATCTCTTTAAATTTGTTTATGTCGAGGTAAATCAGCGTTAAGTTCGCACCAATACCAGCTCGATATTTCCTGTGCAATGCGCGTCGATTCTTTAAACGAGTGAGATTGTCGGTATTAGATTGAACATGTAGGTACATACTCACAATCAACATAAAGGCGATCACTAGAGTGAACAGCCATTGCGTTCTCCGCGCGAAGCGCTTTTCCGCCACCAATGTCGAGCGCCAATCTGGCTGCAAATCGTATCTCGCCAGTATTTTTTTTACATCTATAATTTTTAGCGCTTGATCAAAGAGTGGTGCTAGTTGAGCACCAAATTCATTTTTCGGAAAAGCAAAGCCAATATCAACGGTGTAAAAGTCGCCGATCAATGCATCTTTCACCAGTGGTAGTAAGTGCTCGCTTTTTTTCAACTCTCGGTTAAAGTTGCTGACGCTGATGGTAATATAGTCGACCTCACCGTTGAGCAACCCTTGTATTTTATCTTCTGTACTCTCATAAAAGACAAACTCTTTATTCGGTAATAATTGGCTAAATAATTCATGAACAAAGCCATCCTTTATTACCCCAATTCTCTCGATAACCAGTTCAGCTACATTTCGATATACATTGTCTTTGTACCCTTCCCGCTTAATCAAAATAGCTTTTGACTGATAGTGCGTATCGGTGAAATACATGAGTGGTTTTCTTTGCTCAGATATAGCGACTGGGGCGAGTAAATCGATCTTCTTATCTCTGAGATCGTTGTACATACTTTCCCACGTTTCATTTTCCGTACTGACGATTTCACATTTCACCATCAGCAATTCACAACTGCTTTTCATTAAATCGGCACTCACGCCGTGTACACTCCCATCGCTTGTATAAAAAGCGTAAGGGTTTAGGTTCTCAAGCTTCACTTTCAGTGTGCGAGAAAGGTTAACATTACTATCGATAACCGATTGTCGAAGAGCTTGCGTACGTATATCTAACTGATAGCGTTCTATCGATTCTCTTAGCTGCTTTTGAATGGGAGCAGAATGAACAAAGTCGACAATCTTAGGTAACAATTCATGGTGTCTACCTTTCGGGGTGATAATAGAGACAGGTTGAATCGACAAATGGTCATTGAGTAATTGTGCATTTAACCCCTTAAGTAACAGAGGCTTGAGTTGATTAATCGCATCAATAACACCGTCAACGTCACCCGAATGAAGCAATTGAAAAGCCTGATCGTGCCCGTTATATAAAACCAGCTCGATTGAGGGATAATTAATGGAAATCAGATCGGAGTAAATTGTGCCTTCAGGTACGCCGAGTGTTGATATTTCAGACAGTTCTAGATACTCGTAACTATATAGGTAGGTATATTCAATGTTGGTTGGTTGAGAAAAATCGAAACGTTGCGAACGAGACTCGGTGTAAGTCACATTCGCTGCAAAATCACTTTCACCGCTCTCAACAGAGTTAAGAATGGCATCGAAATTGGGCTGATCGATGTAGTCAATTTTTAATCCAAATTTATCACCAATGTTGTCAAACAACACTCGTGTGACAATATCATCCGCCTCTGTAGAAACGGTTAATCGGTCTGACTTTTTTACACCGACGAGAGGGCTTGCATGAACAGCAAAAGAGATAAGGTGAATCAGTATAAGAACCATGACGCCACTTCGGTATTGCCTATTCATTTTTCCGCCGTAATTTTTATGCATGTAAAAAACATAGTTATGTATTACATATATGCAACATCGTCAACCGTGAAGGTAAAACTTTAGTTTAATAATCGGATCTAAGACACTATTACAACTGTTGCGACTCTTCCATGCTACGCAACATATAATCGGTAACCCAGGCGGTTCCTAACAAGCAAATCCAAACCACAAACACGGGCTTGGGCACATCAACATTCGGTGTCACCACCAAAGCAGCAAAGCCTACTGCGGGCAATGACCAGCAAAGCAGTTTGTTCCATTTAAACCCTTTGAATCGGTCAAGGCTTTCAAACGAAGCAATGATTCCAATAATACTCAATGAAATCAGAATCGCGTAAGACAACCCCGCAAGCCATAACGGAAAAATAAACAACAGCACCCACCAACTGTGCTTATCGGATCGTTTCCAATGAGTAGCAGACCACCAGATAACAATAATAGAAAGCAACTGAACGAAGGTTAACAAAGCACTTCCGCCTAACTTACCCGAAGATTGGGTGAGCATGATGCCAACCTGAAGGGAAATCACAATCAGAGACGTTGTTAAAATAACAGCCAAACTGCTTCGTTTTGAAAAGATCACCATGAGCAGGGGAAACAACATCCATACGCTCACTGAAAGAGAGAATGGCTGACTTGCTAGAGTGAGAGCGTAACTGGTCATCGCAGCTAATAGAGCCAGGCCAGCGACACCTCCTTGTGGGAGTATCCATAAAGCGGGAATGACAAAAGCTATAATAGGAACTTCGCCACCACTTAAGCTCAAAGCGCGTGCACATATCGCCGCTAAGAGTGTTGTAATTAAGAACTGAAATGTTGAGAATATCATGAGCTCTCCTTGTACCTATCCGTGGTACTTCAACTCTAGGACCCACCCAGTATGGATCAGTTTTCAGTTCAAATCTTTGCAGTAATTCACCAAATTCCACATGGGAAAGTAACAAGCTATGGTGTTGTCGCAAAATTAGCTGGCTACCCTGGTTATGCAAGGCAAGTAGGCAAAGTTCTCTCTAACTTGCCAAAAGATACGCGCTTACCCTGGTTTCGTGTCGTCAATAGTCAAGGAAAGATTTCATTAACCGGTGATGCGTTACAAAGACAAAAAGAGAAGTTATTAAGAGAAGGGGTTGAGGTCAGTGAGAGAGGAAAGATTAAAATGAGCGTTTATCAATGGCAACCATAGCGGCAAACATAGTGACAATCATAATGACAACTGTTGATACCGTCTTCACAACAAATAAAGCAGCGTCTTTCAGCCAATGCCATTGATAAACTTCGTTAAATGTACAATTTGCACCTACACCTAATCTGCACGAACACTAATGAGTCGAAGATCAACATTCTGTGTTTTTTTCATGTCCGTAATCACTGCATATCGGGTATCGGTAATAAAGCGTAACTTTCCGTCCACTTCGATACGAGCACTAACACTGTAAGTGTGTCTCTGCTGTATTTTATTGCTGTCATAGGCCAAATCAAAATTGAACGGCACTTGTGAACCATTGGTTTCAAAACGGTGCTTAGCAATGACCACCGCTGGTGCATCAGCTAATGAGACATCTTGCAACGTGACCGTCACCAGCGCGTTCTCGGGAAGAGCTATACGCTCACGGTAAGAGACCGTACCCGTGATAGATTCAGCATGGCTTGCACCCATCTGTTTCTCTGAAGATTGACAACCCACTAATGCAGCGCCGAACATTATCGACATAATAACCAGTAGTGCCTTTTTCATAAAATCTCTCTTAAAATAGTAAAATCGAAGCAATTGTATGCCCGGTTTGATAACCTGTCACGGTGAAACATAAGATGCTGACAATTTTTTGACTGTGTTAGAATTTCGACCATCTTATGAGTAATGTTTAGTATAAAAATCAGATAAGGTCAAAAATTAATGAGTAACGCCTTGAAAGAACTGTTAAGTCTTCTTCAGTTAGAGAAACTAGAGGAAGGGCTTTTTAGAGGTCAAAGTGAAAACCTCGGTTTGCCTCAAGTATATGGGGGGCAAGTGATTGGACAAGCACTCTCAGCTTCACGATATACGGTTCCTTCAGATAGAACCGTGCACTCATTTCATAGCTATTTTCTTTACCCTGGCGATCCCGAAAAACCCATTATTTACGATGTAGAAAACCTGCGTGATGGCAAAAGCTTTAGCACAAGACGAGTGAAAGCCATCCAGAATGGTCGCCCTATCTTTTACCTTACTGCTTCCTACCATGGCGATGAACCTGGTTTTGAACATCAAAACACCATGCCAGAGGTTCTTGGCCCTGAAAACTATGTGTCTGAAACCGAACTCGCGGCACAAGTAGAGCACCTTTTACCTGAAAAGCTTAAGAAGATTTTCTGTGGCGATAAAGCCATTGAAGTGCGCCCTGTGACTATCGTAAACCCGCTAAACCCGAAAAAAGAAGAGCCAAAGCAATACCTTTGGATGAAAGCAAATGGCGACATGCCCGACAGCCAACTCATCCACCAATATTTGTTGGCTTACGCGTCTGACTGGGGATTTTTGGTCACCGCTCTTCACCCTCATGAAGTGTCATTAATGACACCCAAGTTCCAAGTGGCAACGATTGATCACTCGATTTGGTTCCACCGCCCATTCAAAATGGATGAATGGCTGCTGTTTGTTATTGATAGCCCAACCGCTTGTAACACTCGAGGTTTGGTTCGTGGGGAAATCTACAATCGTCAAGGTCACTTAGTCGCCAGTGCCGTCCAAGAAGGCGTCATGCGATTTACTCAGTAATCATGGCACGCACTACTTCGCATAAAGCCTTAGCTTCTGGCTTCTTAGCTTCAATCAGCTAGGGCTTTATATTGGTAAAGCTGTGGTGTATTTAAGAGGCTCCATCGCAAAGGTCGACGTCACATCCGAAAGGCCATCGACACTGTTCACCAGACGTTTATAAAACTCATCGAAGCACTTCATGTCCTTAACCAGGACTTTGAGCATGTAATCATACTCACCCGCCATCCGGTAGAACTCCATTACTTCAGGAAACTCAACTGCGGTCTCAACAAAATGGCGATACCATTCGTGAGAGTGATCGCTGGTTTTGATCATAACAAAGGCGGTAAATGACAGCCCTAATCGTTCAGGGTTTAGCAAGGCAACTCGCTTTTCAATCACTCCCGCTTCTTCCAATTTTTTAAGCCGCTTCCAACATGGGGTTGATGTTAAATTGACCGATTCCGCTAAGTCATTCAGCGATATCGTTCCATCGGCTTGTAGAAGCCTTAGTAGTCGCTTATCTATCTCATCAAGTTTCATTTCGACAAAATCCAGTTTTGGAGTAAATAATTCTATTATTATTAAATTACACAGGTAAATAAGCAAAGTTTTTCTCTTCAATTATAGTTAAATTATGAACATACCAAATCGAAGGAATCACCTTATGTGTACTGATCATAACTGGATTAACAATGCGATCCGTAAAATTGAAGCCGACTTTCAGCGCTCTGCAGATACCCACCTCATTAAGCTTGAGTTACCCAGTATCGACGGCATCGATGTTTATCTTAAAGACGAAAGTACACACCCAACGGGATCTTTAAAGCACCGTTTAGCACGTTCTCTGTTTTTGTACGCGATCTGCAATGGTTGGGTAGGCCCAAAAACCACGATCATCGAATCATCTTCCGGCAGCACCGCGGTTTCTGAAGCCTATTTTGCTCGTCTTCTTGGCTTGCCATTTATTGCGGTCATGCCCAAAAGTACTGCGATTAAAAAGATCGAACAGATTGAATTTTACGGTGGGAAAGCACATCTGGTTGACCGTTCTGACGAAATCTATGCCGAATCATACCGCTTGGCAAAAGAGCTAGATGGTCACTATATGGATCAATTCACTTACGCGGAACGTGCTACCGATTGGCGCGGTAATAACAATATTGCTAATTCGATCTTTAGCCAAATGGAACGTGAAGATCACCCCATACCTGACTGGGTTGTGATGAGCCCAGGTACTGGTGGTACGTCAGCAACCATTGGTCGATTTATTCGTTACCAACAACACAATACAAAGCTTTGCGTGGTAGACCCTGAAAACTCGGTATTCCACGACTATTTTAAGACCGGTGATGCCACCATAAAAGGTGACTGCGGAAGTAAAATAGAAGGCATTGGTCGCCCTCGTGTCGAACCCAGTTTCATCCCTGGTGTGGTGGATGAAATGCGTACCATTCCTGATGCAGCGAGTGTTGCCACGGCTCACTGGCTAGAAAATATCCTAGGCCGTAAAGCGGGTGCTTCAACAGGTACCAATCTCTTTGGTGTGCTTCAGTTAGCGAGTGAGATGAAAAAACGCGGAGAGACGGGATCGATCGTCACTCTGCTATGTGACAGTGGAGAGCGCTATTTAGATACGTATTACGATGAGAAATGGGTCGCGGATAATATTGGCGATTTAAGGCCGTATTTAGACAAGCTCGATACCTTTTATGAGACAGGTCACCTAGACTAACCCGCTGTAAAAGAGAGACAAAATAAAAGCCGCTATCCGATGAAATAACATCATTGATAGCGGCTTTTTTGTCTTTTGATTGTGACATTCTTTTGAGAGCGACTTAATGCTACAGCTTGTGTCTGCCTAACAGTGAATGAGACAAGGTCGTGCCATCCACGAGTTCAAGTTCACCACCGACTGGGACACCGTGTGCAATGCGACTCGCTGAAACCTGATATTCTCGGCAAAGCTCAGCAATGTATTGCGCTGTGGCTTCCCCTTCAACCGTTGGGTTCGTCGCCAAAATCACTTCAGTAATGTCCTTCTGACGAAGGCGAAAATCAAGCATATCTAGGCCAATATCACTGGGGCCAATCCCGTCTAATGGTGACAAATGCCCCATTAACACAAAATATCGTCCAGAGAATTGCCCTGTTGCTTCCACTGCTGCAATATCGGCAGGGCTTTCAACCACACAGAGCAAGCCATTAGCTTGACGTTTAGGATTGCTGCAAATATGACAAACCTCTTCTTCTGTAAAGGTTCGACATTCGGTGCAGTGACCAATCTCGGTCATGGCTTGGCTGAGTGCATCGGCAAGCTGTAAGCCGCCTTTTCTATCGCGCTGTAACAAATGAAAGGCCATACGCTGTGCCGACTTGGGGCCAACCCCAGGCAGACAACGTAAGGCCTCCATCAAATGCTCCAGCATATGACTGGTACGCATCTATAATTCGCTTATTTAGTTCAAAAAGCTAATGACAATAAGCTTGAGCTTTAAAACGGCATCTTCATACCTGGTGGTAATTGCATACCGCCAGTTACACTCGCCATTTTTTCTTTTTGAGTCTCTTCTACACGTCGTGCTGCATCGTTAAATGCCGCTGCGATAAGATCTTCAAGCATCTCTTTATCGTCTTCCATTAAGCTCTCGTCAATTTCTACACGACGAGTGCTGTGGCTGCCTGTGATCGTTACTTTAACAAGGCCAGCACCAGCTTCACCGGTCACTTCCATGCTTGCGATTTCTTCTTGAAGCTTTTGCATGCGCTCTTGCATTTGCTGGGCTTGCTTCATCATGTTGCCCATACCGCCTTTACCAAACATTCGCGTCTCTCTGGTTATTGGGTGTTTCGTTATTTATGGGGTTGACGTTGTTTAAATTCAACCCCACGGATTCTATATTATCTGAGTGTCAATTCCGTTGGCTTATCGTCAATTCGTGTTCAATTAAATAGGCCTGACACTGTCTCTATCTAAGGTCGCTGCAAAGCGTTTTTCAATAAACTGGACATTGTTGTCCGCTGCTAAACTGTCAAAAGCCTGCTGCAATTTCCCTTGGTAAAGTTTTTCTCTCAACTCTAAGGGTGTTTCACCACTCTCGCCCACTTCAACCACCAACTGACACTCGTTCCCCTGCACTCGGCTAAGCGCTTGCTGTAATTCTTGACAGGCTCGTTCGGTGTTCAAATGCGCTTGCGTACTTCGTAACGTTAAGTTCACTGTATTCCCTTCTTGGCGATACGATGAATTGAGAGCCAATTGTTCAACAAGTTTTGCGGTTTCTAGCTTTTGGATAAGTGCAGCCCATTCGCTTTGCTCGATAGATTCACTCATTAACCTATCCACCATTTCTGGTGTTTTGATGTGCTCTAGAGCCGCTTTGATTTGAGTGGGTGTGAGTCCATTATCTTGCTTTGGCGCGATAGGCTTTGACGCTTTCCACTGGTAAGGTTCGTCCCCACTTGTTTGAGCATTTTCAGCCCCTTCAATCAGTGAGGAATGAGAACTTAGCGACACCGGCGCTGTTCCTGAGTGCTTTTTAGCCACACGATCAAGGACAGTTTCTGATTTAGCGGATGCCGCTCTAGGCTTTTTTGGTCGTGAGTCCTGAACTTGTGGGGTTGTTCTTGGCGATCCCGTAGGCTGATCGTTTGAAGCATTTGGCGCCGATTTCAACCCTTGGCGTTGCGAACGTAATTGGTGACGCAAGCCACTCAATGGTGATGACGCTGTT
>NZ_JBNGCJ010000370.1:0-2177 GCF_049974785.1 Vibrio genomosp. F10 str. 9ZD137 | reverse complement strand
TGAGCAAGTGGTGACTCCTGCCATTATCGACCGTATCCGTAACAGTGGTGACAAAGCCACTTACGAAGGCACGACTAAGCAAGCAAGCTCTGTAGGCGCATTCAACGAAATGTCTGATTACCAATCATACCAATTCGACTACGTATTCGATGATGGCGCTATGGCAAAAAGCGGCAACCTAGGTCAGTTCATCTATGTTGACCCGGATCGTGATTTCGTGGGCGTTGTATTCTCTTCTAACCCATACCATTCAGGTTACGGCGAAAGCAAAGCTCCAGCACTCATGCGCTCAGCTGCTAAATACCTAGCAGACAAATAATATTTTAAAAAGGAAACAGAATGAAAATCAAACATATTGCTCTAATGGTTTCTGCTCTAGCAGCGCCGGCTACTATGGCTTCTGAAAACCCTGTAGCTGCAGCACTGAAAGCGGAAGGCGCAATGGTAAACCTACCCGTTGAAGCGGCAAAAGGGACTTACACCAATGAGTTTGTTGCAAGTGCACGTGAGAACTTTAATAACTTCCATTGGCAAATGGGTGGCGATCACGCGCTTTACTACAGCATGAACGCCGAAGAGTTCTTGCCATCAACACTGGTTTCTCCTAACGAAGAGTATAAACCGCTTGTTAAAGCACTGAACAAAGATCTGGGTAACATCAAAGTCGAAACCAAAGCTAAGGGTGAGATGACGATGGATGAGTACCTAAATGACCCTCACTTCCGTACGCAAGGTTTCATGCTGATTCATGAAGGTAAAATCGTATACGAAGCATACCCAGGTATGGAACCAACAGACCGTCACGTTTGGATGTCTTCTGCAAAAACAACCGTAGGTGTTGTTGTAGCAATGCTCGTTGAAGAAGGCAAAATTGACCCTCAACAGTCAATTACAAAATACGTTCCTGAACTAAAGGACACCGTATGGGATGACGTTCGTGTACTAGACGTACTAAACCACCAAACGGGTCTAGACAATGAAGAGACATTGGCTTCTATCATGAACCCTGTGTCCCCTGTCGTGCGCTTCTTCTCTTCTGCATTTGGTGTTCCAAGCGCAGCCACTGGTGAAGTTGAAAGCTGGATTGCAGTTGCTCGTGATACTGAAAGACTTGAAGGCGAGAAAGCGGGTGAAATCAACCGTTACGCATCAATCAATACCATCGTATTAACGAAAATGGTTGAAAACATCGAGAAAACCACTTGGTCTGCAGTGTTTGAAGAGCGTGTTTGGGGCAAAATGACGGCTCGTCAAGCAGCATTATTCAACATTGCACCTGATGGTATGGCACTAGGTCTTGGCTTGCTGCACACCACACTTGAAGACAAAGCACGCTTCGGTACGCTATTTACTCCTAGCTGGGAAGCAGTAGCGACTGAGCCAGTCGTTAAGCCAGAAGTGATCGATATCATCCGCAACAGTGGTGATAAAGCCACATTTGCTGGTCACACTAAAGAAGCAAGTTCAGTCAGTGCGTTTAACGAAGCCGCTGATTACCAATCGTACCAGTTCGATTACATCTTTGATGATGGTGCAATGGGCAAAAGTGGCAACCTAGGTCAATTCATCTATGTTGACCCTGCTCGTGATTTCGTTGGTGTTGTTTTCTCAACTAACCCTTATCACTCAGGTTACGGTGAAAACAAATCTCCGGCACTGATGCGTTCTGCTGCTAAATTCCTAGCGGACAAATAAGAATTGTTCAAGCAATAAGCTTGATCGGAATCAAACTCGCTTCATGGACGAAGCAAACTAAGAAGAAATGATAATGAAAAAGTTTGCTTTATTAACACCCCTAGCGCTTGCGCTTTCAACGCCGATTTTGGCTGAAGAATCTAACGCTATTGATCCTGCTGACGTCACTAAGGTTTATACACAAGGCGCTGTATTAATCAATGGTAGTTCAGATACACTATTACAAGGCCAAGTATCTGGTGGTCTGGATAATGGACAGCAGTTCGCTCTACTTGCCGAAGCTACCTTTGTCGATGGAGACGGCGATAAAAATGATTTTGGCACCGACTACAGCAACTCTCGATTTCAGTACTTCCATGTATTTGAACCCGGTTTCGAAGCCATTCCTAAAGTTGGTGTGTCTCTAGATTACATCAATACGCGCAATGCGATTAAAAATGACCTGTTGTCTGTGGGTGCGGTTGCCGCGATTAACCCAGCGC
>NZ_JBNGCJ010000369.1:0-2876 GCF_049974785.1 Vibrio genomosp. F10 str. 9ZD137 | reverse complement strand
TGGCTCTGCCGTTGGGTATTACGGCGATCAACAAATGCACCCTTTTGACGAGTCGCTGCAAGTCAATCAAACCGGATTTAGCCATCAAGTCTGTCAACAGTGGGAAACCATTGCCAACCGCGCTCGTTCTGAAAACACTCGGGTCTGTGTGATAAGGACGGGCATCGTTCTCCACCCGACCGGCGGTGCACTATCAAAAATGCTACCGATTTATAAGTTTGGCCTTGGTGGGCCGATTGGTTTAGGTCAGCAGTACATGCCATGGATACACATGACAGATATGATAAGAGCGATTCTGTATTTGCTTGAAACTTCACACGCGAGTGGCACATTTAACTTAACCGCGCCTCATCCGGTCACTAACCAACACTTTAGCCAAACCCTGGCAAAAACGTTAAAGCGACCACACTTTCTATTTACACCAAAACCCTTGATAAAGTTGATGTTAGGGGAAAGCGCTTCTTTGCTGCTTGATAGCCTCCGTTGCAAGCCTAAGAAGTTAACCGAACTGGGTTTTCACTTTCATTACTCTCGTATTGAGCCTGCTTTCAAAAACTTGTTACAACATCATAACTAATCGATTACTCTAGCAATTCAAAACCAAAAATAGTGACGTTTTAATGAGTCGATGGGTATTAATTACAGGCTGTTCTTCCGGAATCGGCCTGACTGCTGCAAAAGCATTAAAGGAGCGAGGATACCAAGTCATCGCTTCTTGTCGCAAAGTTGAAGATGTCGAGCGGTTAACCAAACTTGGGTTAACTTGCATTCAACTTGATCTGAACTGTGCAACCAGTATAAGCACAGCAGTAGAGTCGGTTCTCTCTATCACCGACAATCAACTCTTTGCATTATTTAATAATGGCGCTTATGGGCAACCAGGAGCGATTGAAGATCTTCCCACGCAAGCCTTGAGAGCGCAATTTGAAGCCAATGTCTTTGGTTGGCACCATCTCACCACGTCGCTTCTTCCTATTATGCGCAGCAACGGTGAAGGACGGATCATTCAAAACAGTTCCGTTTTGGGCTTCGCTGCGATGAAGTATCGAGGGGCCTATAACGCCTCTAAATTTGCGATAGAAGGATGGACAGACACGTTACGCCTAGAACTTGCTGGCACCAACATTTTCATTAGCCTCATAGAACCTGGCCCTATCGAAACTCAATTTCGCGCTAATGCATTGACAGCATTTGAACAGTGGATAGACACAAAAAACAGCCCACATCAGCAAGCCTATGCGTTACAAAAAGAACGGTTGAATAATGAGAAATCAGGGAATGCGTTTGCTCTTCCCCCTGAAGCTTGTCTGGCACCTTTGTTTGATGCGCTTGAATCCAACAGACCAAAGATTCGTTATCGAGTGACAACCCCGACGAAATTGTTTGCCATATTAAAAAGGCTATTACCAAATCGGTGGTTAGATAGACTATTACAAAAAGCCGCTTAATGAGTAATCTGTAATCAAATCGTCATACTTCCCTGTCATCATGCTCATGAAACATACAAAAATGTGACTTACAACATTTGTTCAGGTGACGATTTTAATGACATTAACTCAACTCAATATACTTGGTGTATGCATTACGCTGACTTTGTTTATTTTGTTTTAGATTACAACAGCTCCAAATGCAGACCTCCTTTGAAAAGAAATGCCACTAAATAACGTGGCATTTTTCATTTCCCCTTGATAAACACGCTATAAGCCCCTATTTCTTATATCAATTGAGCGAATCACT
The DNA here is from genome assembly GCF_049974785.1 of Vibrio genomosp. F10 str. 9ZD137. NCBI lineage: Bacteria > Pseudomonadati > Pseudomonadota > Gammaproteobacteria > Vibrionales > Vibrionaceae > Vibrio > Vibrio genomosp. F10. Next base: position 1,139 of record NZ_JBNGCJ010000369.1, on the reverse strand, counting down.
TAGGATAGGCACAAATGCAATCACCATATATTGTTGAAATGAATGAGCAAAACTTCAGAGACACTCTAGAAGGCTCGACGAACACTCCCGTCCTTATTCACTTCTGGGCACCAATGAGCCAAGAAAGTGCTGAAATCATCCCTCAACTTCAAACGGTTACTCAGCAATATGATGGTGCATTCACGCTCGCTTTGCTCAACTGCGAACAAGAGCAAGCCATTGCTGCTCAGTTTGGCGTGCAGTCGCTTCCAACCATTGCCCTTTTTATTAATGGTCAAGCCGTTGATGGCCTTGGTGGTCCTCAACCGATTGGCGCTATTGAGCAAATGCTAACCAAACATTTACCTAGCCAAGATGAACGCAACCTCAACAAAGCCCTTGAGTTGGTGCAAGACCATCAATACGAACAAGCATTAGTGTTATTCAACGCGCTCGACGACGATCTAAAAAACAAGCCTGAGGTAAGATTAGCCATTGCTCAGAGCTTACTCGAAACACAGCAATTTGATTTGGCGGAAGTTCAGTTACAACATATTCCACTTGAGTATCAAGATAACTACTACAAAAGCCTGATTGCAAAACTCGAGCTGCATAAGCAGGCGGCAGACAGCCCTGAAATACAAGCGCTTGAAACGGCTCTAGCGCAAAATTCATCGGATCACGCTACCGCCTGTGAATTGGCGCTGCAGTATCATCAAGTGAATCGTTCAGAAGAGGCATTGGAATTGCTCTGGGGCTATCTGAAATCGGACCTTAACGCTTATGATGGTAAATTCAAAAAAGAGATGATGGACATTTTAAGCGCACTTGGACAAGGCAACCCTATCGCAGGTAAATACCGACGTCAGCTCTACTCGCTGCTGTACTAACATTACGTTCCTGACAGAACTGACTAACATAGCTCACTCAAACTACTCACTAAAATTGATTATTAATATTGTTGCATTAATAACAATCAACAACTTAAGGTTGTCATTTCAACCTTAAGTTGTCTAAAAACGACGACTCTGCCTAACTATTCCAAATCCAAACGCGCTAAAATAGACGACAATTCATACAAAAACCTAGGTTAGGAATGGTTATGCCAATTGATTCTCTTATTACTATCAGCGTGTTTATCTTTGTTGCCATCGCCGTTA
>NZ_JBNGCJ010000368.1:0-1861 GCF_049974785.1 Vibrio genomosp. F10 str. 9ZD137 | reverse complement strand
CTGAAGTGGAAGGTACGATGGGGCAATACGCCAGCAATCAGGGGGGGATGTATTTGGTTGAAGTACCGAGCGATGTTGAAGCGTTAAAAGCGAAGGTAAAAGACACCTCACATCTTCACTATGTCAGTCAAACGACGCTGTCGGTCGATGAAACCGCTGATGTGATTGATGAGCTTCGCCGTGTCTTCCCAGATATTCAAGGACCTCGCAAAGATGATATTTGCTACGCGACCCAGAATCGTCAAGATGCGGTTCGTGAACTCGCTAATGATGTTGATGTGATGGTCGTCGTCGGTTCAAAAAATTCATCCAATTCAACGCGTCTGAAAGAATTAGCTGAAAAACTGGGTACACCGGGTTACCTGACAGATTGTCCAGAAGACATTAAGCCAGAATGGTTTAGTGGAAAAGTAAAAGTGGGCGTGACCGCTGGCGCATCAGCACCAGAAGAGCTGGTCGATCAAATATTGGATCGTATTAAAGAACTCGGAGCAAGCTCGGTAGAAAACGTACTAGGAAGAGAAGAGAATATGTTCTTTGAAGTTCCTAAAGAATTACAGATTAAGCAGATAGACTAGTTTTCCGTAGGTTTATTTACTGTAAGTTTATGTTGAGAGATAAAAAATGGAGCGCTAAGGTAGCGCTCCATTTTTATTGTTTGTTTTTGTACCCATTGATACAAAGTGTTATCGACGCATTACGCGGTCTTAGTTTCAACCTGAGGGTGCTCTTCATCAGCCAAATCAGTGTCGCCTTTGCCTTTTGAAATCTTAATGACATAAGCGGTTACGCCTAAAGTGAATAAGATGCCCACAATGGTAGATAGTTGAATTGGTAAGCCAAAGCCAAGGGTACTGTTGTTTAGAATGAAGGTAGACACAACGGTCGTCATGAACATAGCAGGAACCGTGGTTACCCAATGCATTTTTCCGTGGCGCAGCAGGTATGCGGAAGCGGTCCAAAGCATCATGACGGCGGTAGTTTGGTTAGCAAACCCGAAATAACGCCAGATAATGCCGAAGTCAACTTGAGTTAACACCCCGCCAAGTACAAACAGTGGTAATGCCATCAGTAGACGGTTACGCAGCGTTTTTTGCTCCATGTTGAAGTATTCAGCCAAAATCAAACGGCTTGAACGGAAAGCAGTATCGCCAGACGTGATTGGCAGAATAACCACACCTAGGAACGCTAAAATACCACCAAATACACCCAAAAGACCAAATGAAGCACCGTAAACCACCGCACCAGGTCCGCCATTTGCTACGGCTTCACCCAAAGCATCAACCGAGCCAAAGAAAGATAGAGCAAGAGCACACCAGATAAGAGCGATGATACCTTCACCAATCATTGCGCCGTAAAAGACGAAGCGACCATTTTTTTCATTTTCCATGCAGCGAGCCATAAGTGGAGACTGAGTCGCGTGGAAGCCAGAAATAGCACCGCAAGCTATGGTGATAAAGAGTGCTGGCCAAAGTGGCATATCGTTAGGATTCATGTTGTTGAACATGTCACTCACTTCAAAGCCACCAAGAACCGTGTGCTCACTTGATACGGCAACGGCTGTAATTAAACCCACTGACATGAAGATCAGTAACGCCCCAAACAATGGATAGAAGCGACCAATGATTTTATCAACAGGGACAATCGTTGCGATGATGTAGTAGCCAAAAATGATGGCGACTAACGTGCTCATGCTAACGTTCAGATCCGTTTGGTCATTGATTAGGTTTGTGATCATTCCAGCAGGCGCCGAAACGAATACCACACCAACAAGCAGCAACAAGACAATGGCAAAAATGTTCATAAAATGTTTGGCGCCTTTGCCTAAGTAGCGGCCTGTGATGGTGGGTACCGAAGCCCC
>NZ_JBNGCJ010000367.1:0-1791 GCF_049974785.1 Vibrio genomosp. F10 str. 9ZD137 | reverse complement strand
ATCAATCTGTGTGGGTACTCATCGTAAAAATCATCGTATAAGGAGGTGATCCAGCCCCAGGTTCCCCTAGGGCTACCTTGTTACGACTTCACCCCAGTCATGAACCACAAAGTGGTGAGCGTCCTCCCCGAAAGGTTAAACTACCCACTTCTTTTGCAGCCCACTCCCATGGTGTGACGGGCGGTGTGTACAAGGCCCGGGAACGTATTCACCGTGACATTCTGATTCACGATTACTAGCGATTCCGACTTCATGGAGTCGAGTTGCAGACTCCAATCCGGACTACGACGCACTTTTTGGGATTCGCTCACTATCGCTAGCTTGCTGCCCTCTGTATGCGCCATTGTAGCACGTGTGTAGCCCTACTCGTAAGGGCCATGATGACTTGACGTCGTCCCCACCTTCCTCCGGTTTATCACCGGCAGTCTCCCTGGAGTTCCCGACATTACTCGCTGGCAAACAAGGATAAGGGTTGCGCTCGTTGCGGGACTTAACCCAACATTTCACAACACGAGCTGACGACAGCCATGCAGCACCTGTCTTAGAGCTCCCGAAGGCACACCTGCGTCTCCGCTGGCTTCTCTAGATGTCAAGAGTAGGTAAGGTTCTTCGCGTTGCATCGAATTAAACCACATGCTCCACCGCTTGTGCGGGCCCCCGTCAATTCATTTGAGTTTTAATCTTGCGACCGTACTCCCCAGGCGGTCTACTTAACGCGTTAGCTCCGAAAGCCACGGCTCAAGGCCACAACCTCCAAGTAGACATCGTTTACGGCGTGGACTACCAGGGTATCTAATCCTGTTTGCTCCCCACGCTTTCGCATCTGAGTGTCAGTATCTGTCCAGGGGGCCGCCTTCGCCACTGGTATTCCTTCAGATCTCTACGCATTTCACCGCTACACCTGAAATTCTACCCCCCTCTACAGTACTCTAGTCCAACAGTTTCAAATGCAGTTCCGAGGTTGAGCCCCGGGCTTTCACATCTGACTTATTGAACCACCTGCATGCGCTTTACGCCCAGTAATTCCGATTAACGCTCGCACCCTCCGTATTACCGCGGCTGCTGGCACGGAGTTAGCCGGTGCTTCTTCTGTCGCTAACGTCAAGAGATAAGCGTATTAAGCTTACCCCCTTCCTCACGACTGAAAGTACTTTACAACCCGAAGGCCTTCTTCATACACGCGGCATGGCTGCATCAGGCTTTCGCCCATTGTGCAATATTCCCCACTGCTGCCTCCCGTAGGAGTCTGGACCGTGTCTCAGTTCCAGTGTGGCTGATCATCCTCTCAGACCAGCTAGGGATCGTCGCCTTGGTGAGCCATTACCTCACCAACTAGCTAATCCCACCTAGGCGTATCCAATAGCACAAGGCCCGAAGGTCCCCTGCTTTGCTCCAAAGAGATTATGCGGTATTAGCCATCGTTTCCAATGGTTATCCCCCTCTACTGGGCAACTTCCTAGGCATTACTCACCCGTCCGCCGCTCGACGCCGAAGTAGCAAGCTACTTCTCGTTTCCGCTCGACTTGCATGTGTTAGGCCTGCCGCCAGCGTTCAATCTGAGCCATGATCAAACTCTTCAATTTAAGATTTTGTCGGCTCAACGAATACTGACTTCAAAACTAATCTTCATGTAAACATGAAGATGTAACTTTAAAGCTATTATCTTTCCAACAGAAAGATAATGAATTGACTGTGCCAAATAACTGCAAGCAGTTATTCGTATTGGTCACTCAGTTCATTGAAACCAAAGTTGTTTCCGAAGAAACTGTTTTTACCGCCCTTTATAAAAAG
>NZ_JBNGCJ010000366.1:0-1631 GCF_049974785.1 Vibrio genomosp. F10 str. 9ZD137 | reverse complement strand
GAGCTAGGCAGTGTTAGCCAAGCAGCCGAAAGGCTTTCTATTACTCAGTCAGCGGCCAGCATGTCTTTAAGCCAACTTGAAAAGTTGTTAGGGCGAGATTTGTTTGTGCGTCAAGGTAAAGATATGCGCCTGAGCCATTGGGGCAACTGGCTTCGCCCCAAAGCAAAACGACTTTTGCAAGATGCTGAACAAATTGAATTAGGATTTTTTGACCAGCATATTTTTAGTGGCAGCATTAACATCGGCGCAAGCCAAACCCCTGCTGAACATCTGGTGCCCGAGCTTATCAGTAAAATTGATAATGATTTTCCCGAGATTCGTGTTGGGTTAGAAGTCAGAAGTACGCACCGCGTGATTCAAGGGGTACTGAACTACCAATACGATATTGGTATTATCGAAGGCCGTTGCGATGATAACCGAACTCACCAAGAAGAGTGGTGCCGAGATCACTTAGTGGTGGTAAGTTCTGCCCACCATCCTTACGCTAAAAACAAACGCGTAAGCCTTTCACAGCTGGAACAAGCTAAGTGGGTTTTAAGAGAAGGCGGGGCAGGCACTCGTGAGATATTCGAAAGCGCGATGGTCCCTTTAATACCCGATTTAGACGTGTGGCGTGAACACTCTTACGTTCCTGTTATCCGAACCATGGTTGCCAATGGTCAGTATCTTTCATGCTTACCCTACTTGGATGTTGCACCCAACATTGCACGTGGTGAATTAGCCGCTCTCAATGTGCCAGAACTCAAAATGGATCGTGCTATTTCATTTATTTGGCGTGCCGATGTGGGCGACCACCCTCTTCTCGAGTGCCTTAAACGAGAAGGGCACAGAATGATCAAAAACAGCAAAACGGTAGAACGATAATTCGCCCCACCGTTTGGCTGTTACCTTGATGTGCAAAATACTAAAACCCGAACAAGATACTGAAATGTGAGAAAGATATTTGCACACAGAGATCAAATCCAACGTTAACTGATTGACTAACGTTGGATTTGATATTCACTCAAACCTGCTTTTCCCTTGAATCCTGGCTCTAATGATAGCCATCATGATATTTGATGATTCTCTTCACTTCGATTGCGCCATAGCTATTCGTTAGAGTGCATAAATAAAATTGATGATCTCTATCAGTCAATGACACCGTCAGTTAATTACACACTCATCGCTCTTTTCTTTTTTAAAGTCACTCTCAATCTAGCAAGTTTACATTGGTAAATTGCAAATCTTGTTCGCTTTACACCTTAAATTGCAACGTTTGTGCATTCAGTTCCTCAGCCGATTGCGCCACTTCATGACTCGCTCCCGCTAACTGCTCAGCACTCGCCGAAGTCTGAAGAGACATCTCACTAATAGTTGCAATACTGTCGCTCACCGTATCTGTGACTTTGGCTTGCTCTTCTGCCGCCGTAGACACTTGTTCCATTTGCTCATTGATCTGATTAATCGATGAGAGAATATCCACAAAGTTCTGCTTGGTTTGTTCGGAGAGATCAGCGGTCACCTTGACTTGGTTTTCACACCGACTCATATTCACACTTGCCGAATCCGCGGCTTCTTGAACCGACGATATCATCGTCTGGATTTCAGAAGCAGATGTTTGAGTTCTTTGCGCCAAGGTTAGATCGGAAGAG
>NZ_JBNGCJ010000365.1:0-5576 GCF_049974785.1 Vibrio genomosp. F10 str. 9ZD137 | reverse complement strand
CTCGGGCAATCTTGGGAAGGCCACCCGTGCTTCTTCTTGATGAACCAACAAGCGCGATGGATAATCGTTCTGAAATGCACATCAAGCATCAACTGGGTCAAATGAAACCCAATGAAACGTTGATTCTGATTACTCATAAAACGTCAATGCTGGATATTGTTGACCGCGTTATTGTGATGGAAAAAGGCAGTATTATTGCTGATGGTCCAAAAGCGCAAGTTCTTAATAGCTTGAAACAAGGCAAGGTTCGTGCACCGAATAACTAGGCCATAATAGACATGCCTGAAACACAATATTTCATCAAGAAAATAATGTGTGTATTTAACGCTATATTGAATTTAAAAACCTCTGATAATCATAATCAGAGGTTTAGTTTGAATCAGACTCTAAGGTTGACGAGCCACGGTACAAAACAGCAAATACCTAGTTGGTATAAACACAGTTGCACGCTTAGTTAGGTAAACAAACGCCAACTTCTTTCCATACTCCCCACTGACCTGTGCTTTGTGGGTCTTCACCCCTTGTCCACCATTTTGCTTCATAGACTTTACCGGCAGATGAAACTTGCTGACCACCTGTATATACCGCTCCTTTATCCCAAGGAGTGCTGCAAGTGTTCCCACTCGTTGTCGTTTTAAGCACTGTCAAATTAGAAGTAGTCGATACATCAGCCTGTCCATCACTGACTAACACTACAAAACTGAGTATGGTATCTTCTGTGTATTCTGCCGCTACAAAGCTAACTCTCGATCCTTGGATGGTAGCCAATATCGAGTTAGGCACTTCCCACGAGTACGTCAACGTATCACCATCAGCATCAATCGATGAGGAAGCGTCAATTACGACTACATCACCGGCATTAACCTCAGTAGGTGCTGAAATTAAAGCAACAGGTGGCGTATTAACAGGAACTATCTCTTTTGGGTTAACAGTCACGGTGACGTTATCACTCGATTTTGCACCTTCGTCGTCTGTTACTGTTAATGTAAATGACAATCTATCGACCTGAATAACTTCTGCTATCTCAAAGCTAGCTATTGCACTATTTCCATTGACCAAAGAGACCGGAGTTCCTGCTGTCTGCTCCCAAAGATAAGACACGATTGTACCATCACTATCTTTTGAACCATTAGCATCTAATGTAACCAAGGCAGGTCCAGTAATCACTTGATCGTTACCCGCACTTGCGGTTGGTTTACGGTTAACAGGGTCAGTTGTTCCACCCGCTAAACCTTCATGCATTGCATTTAAAATATCACCATTATCCGCATCTATTTCCCATGAGAATAGTCCAGCCAAACCTAAATTACGGGCATATGCGCCTTTTGCCTTCACTGATCGAGCATCATCAAATGTCACTAGTTGGCCTGATGTTGGATTCCAAACCCAGGCAGCTTCTGCCTGTTCATCGTACCCATACTCAAATCCGTTAATACCCGTGCTATTGGCACCAAGCATGAAGTCTTTCACGCCTTTATAATCAATAACACCATCTTCCCAAACTCCTTGGGCACTTGTACCTTTTAGCTTACCGTTGCCTACTCCAGTCATAGGATCTAATGGATCGGTTAATGAAGAAGGCACTACCCCTTCCCAACCTCGACCATACATCGCAGCGCCGAGTACAAGCTTATTCGCTGGTACACCTTGGGCAAGCAATAGTTGAATGGCGTTATCTGCTGTATACGCAGGGCCTTTATATGGTTCACCCGCTTCATCTAAGCCAGAACCATCACACTGACCAGGGCGCATAAATCCACCACAGTATAGACCGGTCTGGTGCCCAACTATGTTATTCCAACCACCATAAAAATCGTAGGTCATAGCAAAAATGTAGTCCATATATTGAACGGCATCAGCGTAATCTACGTCTTCAATCTTGTCGTAGCCAACACCTATTGCTGACGTTAGTTCATACGTACGACCCGTAGCTGCCTCTAACCCATCGAGCATCGTCCGTAACTCTTGCATCAATGCGATGTAAGCTGGACCATCGTTTATCTGGTCGCCTAAATCTGAGGCTTGACCCCCACCGCCTGGGAATTCCCAGTCAATATCAACACCATCGTAGAATTTCCATGTTTTGAGAAACTTCTCTACTGATGCAACAAACGTGTCTCTATTGGCTTTTGTAGTGAAATCGAAGAATGGGTCTGATAATGTCCATCCACCTATCGAAGGAATAATCTTAAGGTCTGGATTACGCTGCTTTAGCGCCATCATCATTGCATAATTACCTTTGATAGGCGTGCTGTATTCATGCCCAGCCTGAGTGAAGCTTTTCTGAAATGCCGCCCATGGGTCATGGATCACGACTTCATAGTCATTAACACCATTACAAGCGGTCATGAGTGCATTGTAACTGTTACCACCTACTGATTTTACAGATTCATTCGGACCACAAATTGGGATAAAGCCATAAAGGATATGGGTCAAATTATCTGCAGGGATGTTATCTACCGTATAGTCTCGACCATAAATACCCCACTCAACAAAGTAGGTTCCAACCACCGTAGAAGGGTCGGTCGTATAGGTCTTATTGTTCGGATCGATATTCATGGTAAGTGGTGCTAAATGAGCACCGTCTGTATCGGCAATAGTGACCTCTACAGGTGCACTTTTACTACAACCTGTTTGATCACAAGCTTCGATTTCCATTTGGAATAAACCACCGCTTGGGTATTGAAAGGTGGCTTCTGTCTGGCCGCCAGAAATAGGACCTGTCGCTACCTGTGTTCCATCAAAATAGATATGATATGTATCTCCAGTTTGGCCACTCCATTGGTTGAACTTTATTGTAATATCAGCCTGATCATAATAAGTCACCATATCGTTGTAGCCGGCAGTCGTTTCCATAGCCAACTCTATTTTTGAAAATTGGAGATTGTTAGATCCATAGACATCTATAGTAGGAGCGCTAGGGGCGGCATTCGCTAAGCCAGAAAAGGCTATCGCGACACTCGCTGCGCACATCGTTATACGATTCATATCGTTATCGTTCCTTGAATGTTTCACTTAAGTTTGTGGCGCCAGCGATCAATCTTCAATTCGCTGAATCCGTTCGTTCTAATCCCAAATAGGGGATGTAAGAACATTAAACTCAGTATTCTAGAAACTTATTTTTTTAGACGAAAAAATAAACACACTTACGAGACATGAATAAAAAACAAACAGATGTTATCAGATTGTTACATTGTGTTTTTGATATCGAGTCAAGAAAATAGCCTGACGCTATCTACACTTCAGGCTATTGTCATTCAACTAAATAGCCCGAAACTTGGCAGTAAAATGCCTTAACACAGAAGGCTCGTATTCAAATTCAAGCCCTTTCATCTGCTTGGCATGTTTACTCACTTCAATAATGGCATCTGCGACATAATCCATATGATCATTGGTATAGACACGTCTTGGAATAGTGAGACGCATTAGCTCTAGCTCTGCGGCTTTTTGCTTACCAGTTTTGGGATCTCTCCCCAGTAGCAATGAACCAATTTCAACAGCCCTAACACCAGCCTCTAGATAAAGGGCATTACATAAGGCTTGTGCGGGAAATTGTTCTGGCGGTATATGCGGTAAAATTTTAGCGGCATCAACAAAGACGGCATGTCCTCCCGTAGGGTACTGGATCGGAATGCCAGCTTCTCTGAGACGTTCTCCCAAATACTCCACTTGGCTGATGCGGTAATGCAAGTAATCTTCATCAGCCCCTTCATACAGTCCTCGGGCTAATGCTTCCATGTCTCGCCCTGCCATTCCGCCATATGTCACAAACCCTTCCATTGGAACGCATCGAGTTCGTACTGCCTGGAACAGTTCTTCATGATCACGGATACAACACAGCCCACCAATATTAACCAGCGGATCTTTCTTGGCTGACATCGTTAACATATCTCCGTATTGATACATCTCGCGGATAATGTCTAGAATGCTACTGTCTTGGTAACCAGCCTCTCGCTGTTTAATAAAATACGCATTTTCGCAATAGCGAGCGGAATCAATCACCACAGGAATGTCGTTTTTACTCGCAATCTCATAGACAGCGCGCATGTTCGCCATAGAGACCGGTTGCCCACCCGAGCTATTACAAGTGACTGTCGTGATGATCGCACAGATATTTTCAGCGCCGTATTCAGTAATCGTGCTCTGCAGCTTATCCAGATCAAAGTTACCTTTCCAATCATAAGCCTTGCCGGTATCAAACGCCTTCTCTGTTAACACATTGATGGCCTTACCACCGTTTAACTCAATATGCCCAGCTGTTGTATCAAAATGATAATTGGAGATAAAAACCGGCGCGGTCCCTCCCCTTACCTGTTGCATCCGTTCGATCAGTGCTGGAAACAATATCTGCTCCGCCCCACGCCCTTGGTGTGCTGGAACCGTTAATTTATAGCCAAAGAAATGTTCTACAGCATCACACAAATGGTAGTAATTTCGGCTACCAGCGTAAGACTCATCGCCCATCATTAATCCGGCCCACTGGTGATCGCTCATCGCGCCTGTACCAGAATCGGTCAATAAATCGATGTATACATCGTCACTTCGAAGTAAGAATGGGTTGAGTCCAGCCTCTTTGAGTGCAACTTGGCGGTCTTCAAGTGTGGTCATTTTGATGGGTTCAACCATCTTGATTCGAAATGGTTCTGGAATGCGTTTCATGTGGTTTTCCTTTCTATATCTTTACGGCAGGTGCAACTCGTCCGGCACACTCTGCCTGAATGTACTTTAATAAAATCGGGAGGTACTTTAATAAAAATAGGGTAAAGCGGTGCAAAACACCGATAGAAAGAAACTAAAGGATCTGTTTATTAAGAAGGGATAAGCAGTAATCTATATTATACCAAGGTGACAAAACGAGCGTGCCATCAAGCCGATACGTTAAATCCAAAGCGTTGCCTCCATATTAATAAATGATGGCAACAATATAGCGGCAAGGTGATATCGATGTCTGTGATGCTTGGCTCAAAAAATCGTCCTGTAATTTATACCACTCAATTATCGACATCGAGCTATTGTTGAAACTTAAGAGAAGAATTGTCCAACTTCTAACATGCCCTCTATTGCCTTTATTTTTATTCCTAGGCAATCTCTTAAAGTCATTTTTGAGTCACACCTAGGATAATTCCAATGAACGTACTAAAAACGCTGTCATGTACTTGTGCTTTAATCATTAGCCATTCTGCATTTGCGGATATCACCATTCAAATTCCCGACAATATCGAATTATTTATCGCTAATGGTGAAAAACCAGAATTGGTAGGCGGGTTTTTCTCGGCGAATAAAACGTTGACACTTCCCAATGGTGAGAACCAAATTGCTTTCCGCTACTCGTCTCTTTTCGATCGAAGTAACGATAGGACCACCGTAGAAAGCGATACAATCATCGCTAAGTTTGAAGCTCAAGATCAAGAGCTGACCTTTTCACTGCCTCAATACCGTAACGAAAGAGAGGCTCAAACAAAAATCAAACAACTAGAATGGTCTCTGATTAATCAATCGGATGAAGTGATTGAGGTGCACGAAGATAAGCTTATGAAAGAAGGAATGCAGCTCGGTAGAGAGATCGGAAGAGCGGT
>NZ_JBNGCJ010000364.1:0-3048 GCF_049974785.1 Vibrio genomosp. F10 str. 9ZD137 | reverse complement strand
GGCGTGTTATCGCTGTCGGTACGACTTCGGTTCGCTCACTAGAAAGTGCCGCTCAAGATGCGGTTAAGAATGGTACTGAGCTGGTTCCATTTTTTGGTGATACTGAAATATTTATCTTCCCTGGATATGAATATCAACTGATTGATTGCTTGGTGACCAATTTCCACTTGCCAGAGTCAACGCTGATCATGCTTGTCAGTGCGTTTGCAGGTTATGACAATACCATGACGGCGTATAAACACGCGGTTGAGGGGGAGTATCGCTTCTTTAGTTATGGCGATGCGATGTTTATCAACAAAAAAAACAAGTAACGCGACGATAGACTGGCCGTGTCTGCAGTGCTCATTTATACTTTTTCAGTTATGAATAGTGCACTTTTTTATTGTCATGTGCTGAGTTTTTGTAAAACAGGTAATAACGAGTGCTAGCAGTAGGCTAGAGAAAGAGCTTATCTCTTACTTCGCATGGAATCCGCGACCGCTCTCGTAGGGTGAAAGCCCATTAATGAAAGTCAGATTGTTTCTCTGGCAAAGTGGAGTTCTCGTGAAATTAAAATACGAACTGAAAAAAACAAACGGTAACGCGCGTCGTGGCCAACTTCAATTTGAACGTGGCACGGTAGAAACGCCAGCGTTCATGCCAGTGGGTACTTACGGTACGGTTAAAGGCATGACACCGGAAGAAGTAAAAGGCACGGGTGCTGAAATTCTTCTCGGTAACACTTTCCATTTATGGTTACGTCCGGGTCAAGAGATCATGAAGCTGCACGGCGACTTGCACGACTTTATGAACTGGAAAGGCCCAATTTTAACTGATTCAGGTGGCTTCCAGGTATTTAGCTTGGGTAAAACACGTAAGATCACCGAAGAAGGGGTTCACTTTCGTAGCCCTGTGAACGGTGACAAAATCTTTATGGATGCCGAAAAGTCAATGCAGATCCAGTACGATCTGGGTTCTGATGTTGTGATGATTTTTGACGAGTGTACGCCATACCCAGCAACACACGATGAAGCTCGTATTTCAATGGAACGTTCAATTCGCTGGGCTGACCGTAGCCGTAACGAATTTGATCGCCAAGAGAACCAAAATTCACTGTTTGGTATCGTACAAGGCGGTGTTTACGAAGATCTGCGCGACGTATCAGTCAAAGCGCTGACAGATATTGGTTTTGATGGCTACGCGGTTGGTGGTTTGGCGGTTGGCGAACCTAAAGAAGACATGCACCGAGTTCTTGAACATACGTGCCCACAGCTTCCGGAAGATAAACCTCGTTACCTCATGGGTGTCGGCAAACCCGAAGACCTAGTTGAAGGGGTTCGTCGTGGAATTGACATGTTTGATTGCGTGATGCCGACTCGAAATGCACGTAACGGCCACCTATTTGTCACAGGAGGTGTGATCAAGATCCGTAATGCGAAACATAAAATCGATACAACACCACTGGATCCGCACTGTGACTGTTACACTTGCCAGAATTATTCAAAGTCATATTTACATCACCTAGATCGTTGTAATGAGATTTTAGGTGCGCGATTAAATACGATTCATAACCTGCGTTATTACCAACGCTTGATGGAAAGCATCCGCACTGCCATCGATGAAGATCGATTTGAGAGCTTTGTGGAAGAGTTTTACGCTCGTCGTGATCGCTCTGTGCCGCCGCTCGGTAAAGAATAATTGTAAAACCCTTTTGTTTTCGCGACCAATTCGCTCGGAGTTATGAGCGGGGTACTTGAAAATGAAAGGGAAATCCCCAACTTAATTGAATTATCAATAAAAAATACTATAGAGGACGTCTTTAATGTTTATTTCTCAAGCTCACGCAGCAGCAGAAGGTGCACCAGCAGGTGGTGGTTTCGAAATGATTATCATGCTTGGTATGTTCGCAGTAATCTTCTACTTCATGATTTACCGCCCTCAAGCTAAGCGTGTAAAAGAGCATAAAAATCTTATGGCAGCGATGGGCAAAGGTGATGAAGTGATCACTAGCGGTGGCCTTGTGGGTAAAATCACTAAAATCGCAGAAGACAACGATTACATTTCAATTGAACTAAACGTAAACAATGAAGTTGTAATCAAGAAAGATTTCGTTACTGCTGTGTTACCGAAGGGTACACTGAAGTCTCTATAAACGGCTAAAGGATTCTTGCTGTGCTAAACCGTTATCCGTTATGGAAGTACCTGTTGGTGATATTTGCTATCGCTACAGCCGCGTTATACGCACTTCCGAACCTATACGGTGAAGATCCAGCTATTCAAGTTACAGGGGCGCGCGGCGCCTCTGTTGATCTGTCAACGCTGGATTCCGTCACCAATGCCCTTGAAAAACAGGGTCTATCTCATAAATCTATTGCTCTAGAAAATGGACAAATTCTTGTTCGCTTTAACGATACTGATACACAGCTTACCGCTCGTGACATTGTCAATGAAGCCCTTGGCAAAGATAAAATCGTTGCTCTAAACTTAGCGCCTTCTACCCCTACCTGGCTTGAATCTATTGGCGCTGCGCCAATGAAATTGGGTCTTGATTTGCGTGGTGGTGTTCACTTCTTAATGGAAGTGGATATGGATGCGGCAATGAAGACACTGGTCGGTCAACAAGAAGAAGCCTTCCGTAGTGAACTACGTGAAGACCGTATTCGTTACCGCTCTATTCGCCCATCCGGCAGTGATTCTGTTGAAGTTTTATTGCGTGATGCTGAACAATTAGCAGAAGCGAAAAAACTACTGGCAGAAAAACACCGTGATATGACGTTTGTTGATTCAGACAGTAATGGTCGATTTTCTCTAGTTGCTACGTTTAATGAAGCTCGTTTGACTGAAATCCGTAACTACGCGGTTGAACAGAATATTACGATTTTACGTAACCGTGTTAATGAACTGGGTGTGGCAGAGCCGCTCGTTCAACGTCAAGGTGCAAACCGTATCGTTGTTGAACTTCCTGGTGTTCAAGATACGGCTCGTGCGAAGGAAATCCTTGGTGCGACAGCAACGCTAGAGTTCCGAGAAGTTGATGACCAAGCCGATCTTTCTGGTGCGGCAAGTGGC
>NZ_JBNGCJ010000363.1:0-8029 GCF_049974785.1 Vibrio genomosp. F10 str. 9ZD137 | reverse complement strand
ATATGCATGTTTTTATATGCATGTTTTTGTATGTATCGTGCGTTCAGTATAAACTCGCGCAGTATCGCGCTCTAATGCGTGACAAAACTCAGCACATGATTTGGGAGTCTTTTGTGAAACGAGTGTTCAAGCTTATTCTTGTCTCTACCTTTACCGTGGTTTTGACAGCTTGTGCGAATATGTCGGCCGGTAATTTGTTTAGTCACTACAGTGCGCAACACAATGTGACGTATCAGGCCGTGAAGAGCGGTCAATATGATAAAGCAGAGCAAAGTCTGGCTGAATTTGTCGCCGGGGATGTACTGGATAATTTTGAAAAAGGTCGAATCTATTTCTTAGCTGAAAATTACCCGCAGAGCCAAGCCAGTCTTACGGCAGGAGATAATGCAGTACGCATTCAACAAGATAAAGCGACAATATCAGTCACCGAGACGGCCAACAGTGTGGCTTCCATCGCCGTCAATGATAACCTAAAAAGCTATTATCCTGCGGACTATGAGCTTGGGTTTTTGCATTTGTACCTAGGTTTAAACTACCTTAAAGAGAATGATCTTGAAGGCGCTGTGATTGAGATGCGCCGTGCAAATCAGGTTCAAGAAAAAGCTCGACAAGATCGCCAATCAGAGCTTGAATCCGCACAAAGTTCGATTGAATCTCAAGGGTTGTCTCCTAATCTAGGTAGCGTGTTGTCAAATTACCCTGATGCGGGTGAGACATTACAAGCGGTGCAAAATGGTTATTTGCTCTACTTGTCTGGATTACTGTATGAAACTTCTCGAGAATATAACAGTGCGTATGTAGACTATAGAAGGGCTTTAGCAGTGATGCCAGATAACCCTCAAGTCGTCGATGCAACGATTCGCTTAGCAAAGCGGCTGGGTATGGGAAGTGATCTTGCACAGTTAGAAGAAACCTACGGGGTGCAAGCCACACTCAATGCGGATCAAGCACGGGTCATCGTATTGCAAGAACAAGGTGTCGTTAAAGCACTGCAAAGTTGGAAGCAAACTTTACCTATTTATGACAGTCGTGGTAACGGAGCTTTGTACTCTTTAGCGCTGCCATATTATGAGAATGATGTTTCACAACGTTTTAGTTCGATTACATTAAATGGCAAAGACGTATCCGAGCATCAATTGGCTGATGTTAATTTGATGGCTCAAAGAGATCTCTCTGAAAAAATGCCGTCGATGATTATTCGCCAAGCGCTCAGAGTGTATGCGAAAGATCAGCTACGTAAAGAGGCAGCACAAGAAGATGATGTCGTTAACCTACTCTTTAATGTTTGGAATAAACTGACGGAGCAACCGGATACAAGAAGCTGGCAAACGCTCCCTGGTGAAATAGTATCGAGCAGTGAAATTGTCAGCGCTGGCGAACAAGTGGTTGATGTCAGTGGTATTGAGTATAAGTTTAACCTGGAGGCAGGTCGAACAGCTTTGGTTTGGGTATCACGTCAAGGCGAGGCTGCCACGGTATGGCATAAACAATTAGGGAGATTGTAATGAAACAGATGGTCATGAAACATTGGTTTTTGGTTTTCTGCGCGACATTGTTCATCAGTGGCTGTGCAGACAATACTGCAGGACTTAGGGTCGATGGGGCAACTCAAAACGTCATTTTTGGTGATAATGTCCTAGGTACGCGTTTAGTTATTGATGATATCGCGACAACAGAAGTGGACGGTCGTGCACGAGGTGTTGTAAGGGTCACCAGCAATTATACCGGTGATCAGCACGTGCAGTATCGATTCTACTGGTATGACGACGAAGGTTTAGAAGTTAATACCAAGCTTTCACCATGGCGTAAAGCAATCGTGCGAGGGTTTGAGTCAATCGCATTATCAGAAGTGTCAATCAATCCTAATGGGACACAGTTTCGAGTACAAATTCGTGAGTTAGACAATTAACTGTACGGCATCAGATACATTTCAAAATGAATGAGAGCAATGTCGCGTTAAGTGCGGATTGTTTTTGTAAGTTATAAACCTTCTCATTACCGAGGAAAAGGAATCAACATGAAAAAAAGTGTCATAGTACTGCTAGGTTTAGCGGTTATTCTAGGTGGCTGTTCAAACAAAGTGAGTTACGGCGATTCACAAGCGGTCGAAACGACGACGGTTGATTTTGGGTCTACTGATCTGCAAACCATCGCAGGTGAAATGATCGATAGTATGATGATGTCAGGCTCTGTGGCTGTCATTACTCAAGATTCGCGCCCAATCGTTTTTGTTGAACGAATCAAAAACAAAACAACAGAACATATTGATACTGAATCGATTACCGATTCGATCAGCACCAAAATGCTGAACTCTGGTAAGTTCCGCTTTGTCGATATGGACCGCGTTGAGTCGGTTCGAGATCAATTAAACTTTCAGAACAATGATGAGCTAGTGAATCAAAGCACGGCTATTCAATTTGGTAAAATGGTCGGCGCTCAATATATGCTTTACGGTAACCTTTCAAGTATCGTAAAAAATGCGGGCAGTGATAAAGACGTTTACTACAAAATGACCATGCGACTCATGGATTTAGAAACTGGCCTAATTGAGTGGGCTGATGAAACTGAGATTCGCAAACAGGAATCTAAGAGCTTTCTAGGTATGTGATCGAACAAATTAAAGAGGTGAACTATGGCCAGAATGTCGTGGCAAGAAGCTTGTCTGTTAGACGTGTCGCTACAATCGTTAGATCACTTCTTTAATTGCTGCCCTATCTATGCGCAAACATTAACCGGGGGGTTAACCAATCGTTGTTGGAAAGTGGTGTTGCCCAACAACGATTGCTATGTTTGGCGACCAATTACCCCCATTACCACCGCCTTTGCTATTTCTCGTATTCAAGAATATCAGCTCCTCTCATCCATTGAATCTTCTCGTCTTGGCCCTAAAGCAATTTTTGTTAATGAACATGGTTTGCTGGTCGAGTGGATTGAGGGTGAATCGCTCGCCTCTGGCTTGAATTTTGACTCATTATTGAAAACCATGGTGGCGATTCATTCACTTGATACGTCGCGTGCTCCCGTTGCGCCATTCAGTTTTACCGCTAGAGTCGATCATTATTGGTTGCAGATTGCAGAAAAATATAAGAATGAAGACCTCAAGTCCCTGTATCAACGTTATAGAAGTGCGCCGAGTTTGCCCGATGTGGGTACGGCATTATGCCATTTCGATTTGGCTGGTTACAATATGGTCAAGACAGAGTCGAGCCATCGGGTTATTGACTGGGAGTACGCATCGATCGCGGACCCTAGACTAGACCTGACATTGAGTATTCATGTGGCCCAGCAGCAACCTTTAGAATCGGTATATCGATACTGCCAGTTACGAGAAATCGAGGGAGTGGATGACTGGGTCGAAGGTGTTCTAGCTTGGCTGCCACGCATTCAAATGATGTCAATGTTATGGTATCAACTGGCTTATCAGCTTTGGGGAGACGATCAATTCTTAATCGAATCTCAATCTCTGATAGCCGCATTCCATGGTGGCAGCGTCACTCACGTTAAATAACCGCTTAATATTTGAATATGCCGATTTACAGCGTGAATTTTTGATGAATTATTATGCAGACTTGCGTCAAGATCACTGTTTTATCGTTTGAATAGAGTAATTCTAAGTGGAAGCCTTTAAAACCATACTTTTCGTGGTAGATTGAGAGAAAACGGGGAACGTTATTATGATTATATATTTACATGGATTTGATTCTACAAGCCCTGGGAATCACGAGAAAATATTGCAGCTTCAGTTTATTGACGAGGATGTCCGATTCATTAACTACAGCACGCTCCACCCGAAACATGACATGCAGCATCTACTTAAAGAAGTGCATAAAGTCATCGAGCAAGCTAAAGATGAAAAAACGTTTATTTGTGGTGTTGGCTTAGGCGGGTTTTGGGCAGAACGAATCGGATTCTTGTGTGGTATTAAACAGGTTATTTTTAACCCTAATTTACACCCAGAGCGAAACATGGCCGGTAGAATTGACCGTCCAGAAGAATATGAAGACATTGCGACGAAGTGTATTGAGAAATATCGTCTGAAGAATAAAGGTCGCTGTTTAGTGATTCTATCGACCAGTGATGAGATACACGACAATAAGCAAACCGCTCAAGAGCTTGAAGAGTTTTACGATATTATTTGGGACGAAAATCAAAGCCATAAATTTGCTAAGATATCTCAGCACCTTCAAGCAATGAAGACGTTCAAAGACAGTTAATTAATACTTTGAAAGATTATTTAATGGGTATTATGTCGTTGCAGGTCATCCCACAATAACGCTGTGCACTCGCATGGCGTTTTTCTTCGTTCAACATTGCTCTATTTCTCAGTTGCCATCCTGATTTTCATCTATATAATAGCACTTATAAAAATTATTTGATAAATATCAATAAAAGTTTAAAGAAGCCTCTGCTTCCTTTCGCGCTATGCGTGACCAAGCCCAATTAACGTTGTTTGTAACGATTCAGACCCTACACGAACGAATTTTTTACTTTGAAGATTTCAGGGTAAGCGAAGTATTTTTCATAATTAAGGAATGTTGTTATGGCACATATTATTGTCGTCGGTGGTGGTGCGGGTGGCCTTGAATTAGCCACTAAGCTCGGTAGGACACTGGGGAAGAAAAGAACAGCCAAAGTTACACTCGTTGATCGTAAAGCCAGTCACCTCTGGAAACCCTTATTGCATGAAGTGGCAACCGGATCTCTCGATGCAGGTGTTGATGCGCTTAGCTATCGCGCCCATGCTAAAAACCACTGTTTTGATTTTCAGATGGGCAGCTTAGAGAGCATTGATCGTGAGTCGAAAAGCATTACTTTAAGTGAATTGAAGGATGAGCAGGGTGAGCTTTTGATGCCAAGTCGTCAGCTTCAATACGACATCCTTGTTTTAGCCATCGGTTCAACGTCAAATGATTTCAACACCCCTGGAGTACGTGACCACTGTATTTTCCTAGACAGTCCTGAACAGGCGCATCGCTTTCGTACTGAAATGAACAACGAATTTTTGAAGCTTCATGCCAATAATGGTAATGGTTGCGTCGATATTGCGATTGTAGGTGCAGGTGCGACGGGGGTTGAGCTGTCTGCTGAACTTCACAATGCGGTTAAAGAACTTCGTACTTACGGATTTGGTGATCTAGATTCTAGCAAGCTTAACGTGAACTTGGTCGAAGCAGGGGAGCGTATACTTCCGGCTTTACCACCACGTATATCAAGTGCTGCTCACTTGGAACTGACTAAACTTGGCGTGAATGTACGTACAACGACTATGGTCACGAAAGCCGAATCAGATGGCCTAGTGACGAAAGATGGCGACAAAATTAAAGCCAAGATAATGGTTTGGGCGGCAGGGATTAAAGCGCCTGACTTTATGAAAGACATCGCGGGCCTTGAAACTAACCGCATCAATCAATTGGTGGTGACTGATACGCTTCAAACGACACGTGATGAAACAGTTTTTGCGATTGGTGATTTGGCCCAGTGCACACAAGAAGATGGTTCATTTGTTCCACCTAGAGCGCAAGCTGCACATCAAATGTCTAGCCATGTGTACAAGAACATTGTTGCTCTGCTCGCTAACAAACCGCTTAAACCTTATGTCTACAAAGATCATGGTTCATTAGTTTCACTGAGCCGCTTCTCGACCGTGGGTAGCTTGATGGGGAACTTAACCAAAGGCTCTATGATGGTCGAGGGACGTATTGCTCGAGTGGTCTATATTTCGCTGTATCGTATGCACCAAATGGCGTTACATGGCGCGATCAAAACAGGGCTAATGATGTTAGTGGGTCGAATTAACCGTGTGTTAAGACCAAACTTAAAACTTCACTAATTTCTTGAGTGATTGAACGCAATAAAAAGAAGAGCATGTTCGCTCTTCTTTTTTTGTCTTTAGAGCTTGGTTATTTGTATGAGTCGCTACTTATTTATGTCTTTTGGTATGATTGAAAACACCAAGCCATCTCTGGGCTCACCATCAAAGATAAAACGATTCCGCGCTAGGGTTTCCTGTTTTGCGCCGCAGCGTTGTGCCACAGAATGACTAGGTTTGTTGCTGGGATCACAAACAATTTCCACACGAGAAATCTTTAATATGTCGAAGCAAAAATCAAGCACGGTTTGTATTCCTTCTTTGGCATAACCTTTACCTTGATGTTCGTCGGCAACCCAATAGCCAATACTGGCCATATTGTAAGTATGATAAAGTTCATTCACCGCAACCATGCCAATCAACACCCCATCGGTATGACGAAATAGCCCAAACCCATAGGCATCACCTCTTACCCAATTAAGACGAGTAGCGAGTAGAAAGCGCTCACTTTCTTGTAATGAAAAGTGTGGATGGCACCAGTCAACCCACTGGTGAAGCGAGTTTGAACGACCAACGCAAAGCATAAACTGCTCCGCTTCGGTGGGTTGAATCAATCGCAATGTCAGGCGTTGAGAAGAGAGGGAGAATTGAGGGGTCATGAGGTCACTACTGCTTGCTTAAGTTAGAATTGCTTGCTTAAGTTAGAATAACGCCCTCGTTAGAGGGCGTGATTAATTAACCTTTCTCGACACGACGGACTTGAATGACAATACCCAACAATGGGTGGTCTAAGTAGTGTGTTTCAGTGCTGCGCATACGACGCTTTTGGTCCATTCTGTAACTCTTTAAATACTGTTCGGTGGTGATGGTTGGGGAGACAGTTTCCATATTTCCAGCCAAAACCGTCGCTTTTTCAGTGTCGGAGATCACTAGCCCTGACTCGGGCTGATTCTGCTCGAGTTGCTGTACATCAAAGTCGTCGTCAAGCTGTGTCTCTTCAAACGCCACTTTTCTAATGCTTGGGCTTTTGAGATCCAATTGTGTTTCCGCATAGAGATAATGCTGAACATAAATTTGAAGTTTACCTTCCAGTTCGTACAAAGGACGATCAAAGTTTTCTTCAATAACACCTTCTACGGGTGAGACTTCACTAAACGCAATCTTTTCAGAGCCATCTGGGTTAAAGCTGGCGGCATAGTCGCTACCCGCTTGAATATGAAACACCGGAGCTGAACCTCGACCTTGATCGCCTTGTCGCCATGCTTTATGCAAAAGAACGTCGAATCCGGCATGCTTTTTTAATGACTGAACTTGATCAGTCAGATGATATTCACCGTAAGGAAGCATGGATACCTTTTTGATATCACGAAACTCTGAATCGGAAAACTTACCTGCTCTACTGAGGTCAAGCTCAGGTAACGATACTGGCCAAGACTCGCTGGTTTTTTCGGCGTCGACAGCACGTTTAAAAATGATCACTTCTATATCAAATTGTCTCTCAGCCAATGTCGGCATCGAAACCAAAAAGAGCAGCAGTGGGATCAGTTTTTTCATTTTAACTCCATCAATTAGTCACAATAACTAATTTTAAATAATCAAAGGCTACTTATACTTTAGGAAGAACGTTCTGCTGAAATTCAGACAGCATGTCCACAACAAAGCTCACCCGTTTACGCCTATCTACCAATGGTACCGTAAACTTAAGCTTAGTTGGGCCTTCCATAGTAAATTTTTGTGGCTGAGCTTGTAATAGTTTAACCAAAAACATCGGATTAATGTCAGCATCGGGATAGAACTCAATGTATCCCCCTTTCTCGTGCGCTTCGATTTTCTTCACTTTTATCGCGGCAGCATCAAGCTTAAGTTCTGCAATTGAGAGCAGGTTTTTCGTAGCGTCTGGCAATGTGCCAAAGCGATCGATAAGTTCTACTTTCAATTCCGCTAGCTCATCCACATTACTGACGCTGGCAATTTGCTTATACATCGATAGGCGAGTATTCACATCCGGGATATAGTCATCGGGAAGCAAGGCCGGTAGCCGCATTTCGACTTCTGTTTGGTCCCGTAGTAGCTCTTCTAAAGAGGGTTCTTTCCCCTCTTTCAGCGCTTCGACGGCTTGCTCTAGCATTTCCATATAGAGGTTGAACCCAACCGACTGGATTTGACCACTCTGCTCATCACCTAACAGTTCACCCGCCCCCCGAATTTCAAGGTCGTGAG
>NZ_JBNGCJ010000362.1:0-4257 GCF_049974785.1 Vibrio genomosp. F10 str. 9ZD137 | reverse complement strand
TCGTGTTCCTGCGCCAAGTGAAAAGCCGAATCCTCTACGAGCAGATGAAAGGCCGCGCCACGCGTACCTGTGATGAAATCAATAAACAGACATTCAGAATATTTGATGCGGTGAATCTCACTGAAACCATAGAGCGCCTTGGGGCAGATAACCTAATGAAGCCTGTCGTGACCAAGCCAAATTTAAGCTTAGAACAGTTAGTGGAAGAGATGGCAAATCCAGACGCGAACGATCACACTCAAGATGATGGCAACAGCTTTGCTCAGCAATCGTTAGATGCGTTTACCGTGAAACTGAGCCGAACACTGAAAAAGGCCGACAAGCTCAAGCTTGAAAAAGAGGGCGTCGCCGCAGAGCTGAACCAATTAGATGCGCTCGTAACGGATAATTTCCCAGAGTTAGAAAGTGCCAAACAACTGCCTAAGCATCTGTATCAGCTAGGGCCAAAAGCCGCAGCAGAGGCGATAAAGAGCAATCCGTGGATACTTAACCGCGAGCCAGCGATGCGCCAAGCGATAAACTTTGGTGAAAGAGCACCGCTCATCTACTCAGGTGATGTAGGTGAAGTAACCGTCACGCAAAACTGGGGCGGCTATGAAAAACCAGAAGAGTATTTAGCGGCGTTTGAACGTTTTGTACAAGAGAACCAAAACAAAGTGACCGCGTTAGACACCGTAGTGAATCGCCCACGCGATCTCACCAAGGCTGATTTGGTTTCACTGCTGAGCAAAATGGAAACCAAACAGTTTAACGAACAAACATTGTTACAAGCACGTAAAGCCGCAAAGCAAGAAGACGTTGCTGCGCGAATCATTGGCCTCATTCGCCAAGCCGCCATTGGTAGCCCGTTAATTCCGTTTGAAGAGCGTTTAACCAACGCACAAGAAACCATCAAAGAACGTTATAAGCTTACGAAACCCCAACAAAAATGGTTAAAGCGTATAGTGAATCAAATGCGTGAAGATCTGGTATTAAACGACGATTCGTTTAAAGTAGGCACCTTGCGAACCAAAGGCGGTAAAAGCCGGGCAGATAAAGATCTTGATGGTCAGTTAGACGTGATTATGAAAGATCTGATCGACGCGACTTGGGGTGAGTCGGCTTAATATTGCTCGGGCTTAGCAAGGCTAAACTAAGTAAGGTTAAGTTAAGCTAAGCAATGAAAAGCGTTAAAACTATTTTTTGGATTGGCACTGTGCCAATCCTTTTATTTTGCTAACGCGGATTTGATCTTATGTTAGCCATTAGGAACAAGAATATGAATACCAATGAAATTGTCGGCAAATTGTGGAATCTATGTAACGTACTTCGTGATGACGGCATCACCTACCAAGACTACGTTACCGAGCTGGCATCGCTGCTATTCATTAAAATGTGTGACGAATTGGATGACAAGAAAGACCTATTACCAGAAGGCATGCGCTGGCACGACCTGAAGGCCAAAAACGGTTTGGATCAGTTACAGTTCTACCGCCGTATGTTGGTAGAACTGGGTGAAGACGAGCACTCAATTGTTCGCGCGATTTTCGCCAATGTGAACACAAATATCGACAAACCAAAGCACTTACAAGAGCTGATTGCAGGCATGGACAAGCTAGATTGGTACGGTTCTAGCCGTGAAGACTTTGGTGACATGTACGAAGGCTTGCTAGAGAAAAACGCAGGCGAAACAAAATCGGGTGCAGGCCAGTACTTTACGCCACGTCCGCTCATCGACACCATGACCGCGTTACTTCAACCCACTTTTGGCGAAGTGATTCAAGATCCAGCGTCAGGTACGGCGGGTTTCTTGATCTCGGCTGACCGCTTCATTAAAGAAGAGACTGATGATCATGAAGACATCTCTGTCCCTCAACAAATATTCCAACAGCGCCAAGCGTTCCAAGGTATAGAGCTAGTTTCTGGCACACGCCGTCTTGCCCTAATGAACTGCCTATTGCACGACATTGAAGGGCCAGAAAACAGCGAAGGGCCAATCATGCTCGGTAACACACTAAGTGGTGATGGTGAAACCCTAGCCGCTGCCGATGTGATTCTCACCAACCCACCGTTTGGTAGCGCGAAAGGGGCAGGGGTGAGCCGTGAATTCACTCACATGACGCAAAACAAACAGCTTGCCTTTATGCAGCACATCTACACCAACCTGAAACCAGGTGGCCGTGCGGCAGTGGTTATTCCTGATAACGTGTTGTTTGAATCAGGCGCAGGCACGCGCATACGCCAAGACTTAATGGACAAGTGTAACCTGCACACTATCTTGCGCTTACCAACGGGTATTTTCTACGCGCAGGGCGTGAAGACCAACGTACTCTTCTTCCAAAAAGGCACACCAGAGAATCCAGCTCAGGACAAAGGTTGCACGAAGGAAACTTGGGTGTTCGATATGCGTACCAACATGAACACCTTTGGTAAACGCCGTCCACTGACCGAAAAGCACTTTGAAGCATTCATCAATGCTTATGGCGCGGACAAAAACGGTCAATCACCTCGTGAAGAAGGTGTTTACGAGACTTTGGGTGCTATTTACCCAGAAGGTGAAGATAGTGTTGAGAACGTCAGCGAGAAAGCGCACAAGGTAGATAGCGCTCGCTTCCGCAAATTTAGCCGTGACTACATTCGCGACCAAAAAGGCGACAGCCTAGATATCTCATGGCTAAAAGACCTAGCAGCCACCAGCGCAGAAAACCTGCCAGAGCCAGAAGTGCTGGCTGGTGAAGCAATGGCAGAGCTCACCGAAGCCATGTCGGAAATCTACCAACTGATGCAGTCACTTGGCGCGAACGATGAAGCCGAAGGGCAAAAGCAGCTACTTGAAGAAGCCTTTGGCTTGGCAGAAAAGCCGGAGGTAGAGTAATGAGTGAGTTGCCGAAGGGTTGGGTTGAGTTACCGTTAGAGCATGTAGCCTCATGGGGTTCAGGCGGCACACCTAAACGGAGTGAGCCTTCTTATTATGGCGGTGATGTTCCTTGGGTAAAAACAGGTGATCTAGGTCCAAGATACCTAAAAGAGGCTTCTGAATATATTTCGCAACTGGGCTTAGAGAAGTCTAGTGCAAAACTGTTTCCGAAAGGCTCTGTTGCGATCGCCATGTACGGTGCCACTATTGGTAAAACATCAACTTTAGATTTCGAAGCTTCGACTAATCAAGCGTGCGCAGTTGGAAATCCAATAGATGGAGTGATCTTAACCGATTTCCTATATTACTTTCTAACTTCCGAGAAGCAGAATTTTATCAAGAAAGGAAAAGGTGGAGCACAACCAAATATCTCTCAGCAATTGATCAAAGCTCATGAGATTCAACTCCCTTCACTAGCCGAACAAAAACGCATCGTTGAAAAACTCGATGAGGTATTGGCACAGGTCGACACCATCAAAGCCCGCCTAGATTGCATCCCAGATTTACTGAAACGCTTCCGCCAATCGGTACTCGCTTCTGCGGTGTCGGGTAAGTTGACGGAAGAATGGCGTGGGATTAATGAAAGCCAATGTTCACTCCAAGAAATCGACAACATAATCGAAAGTAGAAGCGAACTAGTTACTAAGCGAATGCAAGTGCCTCAGAAGCATTTGAAAAATGAAGAATACCCGATTCCAGATGGTTGGAAGTGGGTATCATTAGATTCGTTATCTTCAAAAATTGTAGATGGTGTTCATCATAAACCTGTTTACGTAGATGAAGGCGTTCCCTTTATGTCAGTTAAAGACATAAAGGGAGGGAAGATCTATTTTGATAACTGCAAGTACGTTTCGCCAGAAACGCATGAAGAAATTCATCCCCGTTGCAACCCTGAAAAAGGCGATTTATTGATAACTAAAAGTGGCACTATTGGGCGAACGGCTATCGTCAGAACAGATGAAGTATTCGATTTGTTTGTAAGTGTTGCTTTGATTAAACCGGCCTCTACAAAAGTAAACATGGAGTTTATAAATATTGCTTTAATGCACTGGGTGAATAGCATTGATGTTTCGAGTCGAGTAGTCGGAACTGCAATCAAAAATTTGCATTTACGTGATATGCGTGTTTTGGCTATTCCATTTGCACCACTCACCGAACAAAAAGAAATCGTTCGCCTAGTTGACCAATACTTCGCTTTCGCTGACACCATCGAAGCCCAAGTGAAAAAAGCACAGGCGAGGGTAGATAACCTAACCCAAAGCATTCTAGCAAAAGCATTCCGCGGCGAACTGGTTCCACAAGATCCAACCGACGAACCAGCCGATAAACTGCTAGAGCGCATAGATCGGCAGAGCGGTTCA